>CANFVX010000013.1 GCA_947450495.1 Gammaproteobacteria bacterium | reverse complement strand
CCGCCCATCGAGATCGACGGCGCACTCGCCGGCTATAGCTCCACCGGCGAACTTTCCGCCTGGCGCGTGAAATAAGGACTCGCGGGCGTTACCCAACGCCCGCCAGCACACTATGTCGCAGGAAATCCGAAATCACGCCAAACCTGCCTTTGCCATTCTGGGCCGCCCGAATGTGGGCAAATCGACGCTCTTCAATCGCATCACCCGCACCCGTAACGCCCTCGTCGCCGACGTCCCGGGCGTTACCCGCGACGTGCAGCTCGGTGTTGGCAGAGTCGGACGTGCCGGCTATCTGGTCGTTGATACCGGCGGGATTTCCTCCGATCAGGGCGAGCTTGGGGAACTGGTGAGCCGACAGGCGATGCAGGCGCTCGAAGAATGCGCGGCCGGCGTGTTCGTGGTGGACGCCCGCGAAGGCCTGAATGCCACCGACGAAGCACTCGCCAAAAGCCTCCGACGGAGCGGCAAGCCACTCTTTCTGGCCGTTAACAAGGCCGAAGGCAGCGATGTCACCACGCTGCGCGCCGAATTTTCCCGCCTCGGGCTAGGCCAACCCTGGCCCATCTCGGCGGCGCATGGGCAAGGCATCGACGAATTGGTCGCCGCCATCACCAAAGGCTGGCCGGCGCCGGAAGACGTCGATTCGGCGCACGATCCCGAAACCATTCGAGTCGCTATCGTCGGCCGGCCCAATGTGGGCAAGTCCACGCTGGTCAATCGCATGGTGGGCGAAGAACGCATGATTACCTGCGACATGCCCGGCACCACGCACGACAGCGTGACCGTGCCGCTCACCCGTCATGGCCGGAACTACACGCTGATCGATACCGCCGGGATCCGTCGCAAAAGCAAAGTGATCGATGTCGTCGAGAAATTCAGCGCGGTCAAAACCCTGCAGTCCATCGACCTCGCCCAAGTGGTGGTGGTGGTGCTGGACGCGCGGGATTCATTGACCGAGCAGGACCTCACGGTGCTCGGCGCGGTCCTGGAAGTAGGCCGCTCACTGGTGGTCGCGATTAACAAATGGGACGGCTTGCCGCCCGACCAACGGACCGAAGTCTTCCGTCAGGTAGACCGCCGACTCGACTTTATGGATTTTGCCGAAGTGCGAACCATCTCGGCGCTGCACGGCACCGGCGTCGGCGACCTCTTTGTCGACATTGAAGCCGCCTGGAAATCGAGCCGGATTGAAGCCCCCACCAGCCTGCTCACCGATTTGCTCTACCGCGCGACCGAAGCCCACACGCCACCGCTGGTGAACGGTCGTCGGATCAAATTGCGCTACGCGCATATGGGTGGCCGGAATCCGCCGACCATCATCATCCACGGCAACCAGACGGAGTCGGTGCCGGGTAGCTATCGCCGCTATCTCTCAAACTTCTACCGCAAGGCCCTCAAACTGGTCGGAACGCCGGTGGCGATTGAACTCCGGCAGGGGGAAAACCCGTTTGAAGGCCGCCGCAACGAACTCACGCCACGGCAGGTTAAAAAGCGTCAGCGCCTTCGCGAGCACATCCGGAAACGGGAACGCTAGGCGCGAAGACCTCAAACCACGGCACGACGGCGTCCTGACGGGCAATGTCGGCGGCGATGCCCGCAGCGTGGGTAGCCAGACACTCGGCCACAATCTCGGGCCGATTGGTGCGTTCACTCAGATGAGCCGCGACTAGCCTGCGTAAACGTGAGGTATCGAGGCGCTGTAACAGGTCGATCGTTTGGGCGTTGCTGAGATGACCGAAAGGGCTCGCGATGCGGCGCTTCAAGGTCGCCGGGTAGGCACTCGCTGCCAGCAAATCCGGGTCGTGATTGAACTCCAGCACCATCGCGTCACAGCCGGCGTAGGCCGCCAGTACATGCGGCGTGATGCTACCCAGATCCGTCAGCAGCCCCATCCGGGCGCCCTCATGGCCGAAGACAAATTGGGCAGGTTCACGCGCGTCGTGCGGTACCGGCACGGGCAGCACTTCAAGGTCACCGATACTAAATGCCGCGTGAGGCGAGAATTCGCAGGCGCGCGCGGCAGCGCCATGCCGCTCAGCGCAGGCGAGCTGCGTGCCGCGCGTCCAATACACAGGGGTGCCATATTTACGGGAAAGTGGCAGCACACCACCCAGGTGGTCGTCGTGCTCGTGCGTGACCAGAATAGCGTCCAGCGACCCGGGGTCGAACTCAAGCGCCTGCGCGCGCTCTTCAAAAGCCCTGATGGAGTAACCGCTATCGACCAGCACAGTGGTTTGGCCGGTCGAGACCAGTAGCGCGTTCCCCGCGCTACCGCTTCCGATTAAAGCGCAGCGCATAGCCGGCGCTTAGCCGTCGTTGCGCGCCTCCAGCCCCTGCTTCAGGTCTTCGAGAATCTTGCGGGCAATCTCACCCGTTTCCCAGCGGCCTTCGCGATCAAGCACCACCGCTTCCGTGTGCGAGCCGACTTCGGTGAGATTGATCTGCAGGCGGTTGTCTTCGTCCTTGCCCCAGAACTTCATCTTGGACAACAGGCCGCGCTTTGCGACGCCGCCCTGACTGGCCGCAACCCGCAGATAGTAGGTGCCTTTGCCTCGGTCGGATTCATCAACGGCATAACCGGCGCGTTCCAGAGCGGCTCCGGCGGTGCTCCAGCAGGTCGCAAGCGGCTGGTTAATCGACAGATAAATCTTCTCGCCGCCAGCGCTCACCACTTCCGCCAAGCCGTTCGCCTTGCCCGACGCGGCGGCGGGACCGTAGGCTTCGGCCACCGTTAGCTGGGAAGCAGCGGCAGCATCGGCGGTGCTGGCGGGCGCGGCAGCCTTCGTGCCGACCAGAAACGCCTGCATGCGTCCGACCAGTTCACGCTCCTGCGCGACATCCCGGCTCTGCGGCTGCCACACCGTTTGGTCACCCTTCTTGCCCATGGTCTCCACGCGCTGGGAAACATAGAGCAAGGTGGTGCCCGCCTCTTGGCCGGCTTCGGCAAAAATCTTGTATTTCTGGCGCGTCCGGGTGGCTGAATCCTCGTCCCAGACGGTTTCCATCACGCCGAGATCTTCGTCGTCCAGTGCGGTTTTGTAGTTGGCGTCAGCCATGAACTTGCGGAGTTGCGGCCACAGCTGCTTGGCGGTGCCCTGCACGGCCAGAATGTGTTCGTTGTCGAGCACCCTGATGGCGTCGTTGGCTGAGCCTTCAAGCTGGCGCTGCTGTTTACGCTGGGCTACACGCTCCTGATAGGAGGAATACGTTGCGGTGTCTCCGCCCTGCGGGATCGCCATGCGGTCCTTAATGGCATCGCTGCTGAGGTCCGGCGGTACCTCAAGGTCAGGCAGGCTGCGGCTCTTGCGGTACTCGGTGCGCGTGTCCGGGATGATTTTGTCGAACTTGGGCATCAGCTTGGAGCAGCCGGCGAGCGCCAACATGGCGGCTAGCAACAGGAGTTTTTTCGTCATATGCGTTAGGACCTCGCGGCGAAAGCGGTTCGGCGGGCAGAAGATGGTGAGAAGGACTGGTCGTGTACGGTTTTGGTTCCCGTCTTCCGCATCAGAGGACAAGGCTGATGCCGGCGGCCGACAGGGCAGCGCGAACCTTGGGTTCGGCCGCCGCAGATAACCAGGTCAGCGGCAAACGGATGCCGTTGTCGATTAACCCCATCGCGTGGACCGCCCACTTCACGGGGATTGGGTTCGATTCACAGAAGAGATCCCGGTGCAGCAGGGCGAGCGGCGCATCGATCGCCGCGGCGAGCGCGGCATCGCCGGCGCAGGCCGCCACGCAGAGTTCATGCATGGCCTTGGGGGCGACGTTGGCCGTTACCGAAATCACGCCGTGCCCACCGGCCAGCATGAATTCGCGCCCGGTCGCGTCATCGCCGCTGAGGAGTGTGAAATTCTCCCCACACAGCTCGCGGATCTGCGCCACCCGGGCCACTTCGCCGGTTGCTTCCTTGACGCCCACGATGTGCGGCACTTTGGCCAGTCGGGCGATGGTCGCCGGGAGCATGTCGCAGGCCGTACGCCCGGGCACGTTGTAGAGAATCTGCGGGATTGCGACCGCTTCGGCCACCGCCTTGAAATGGAGGTAGAGGCCTTCCTGCGTCGGCTTGTTGTAGTAGGGCGTGACCAGCAAACACGCATCCGCACCGGCCGCTTTGGCCTGTTGGGTGAGATGGATAGCTTCGGTCGTTGAATTGGCGCCAGTGCCCGCTATGACGGGAACCCGGTGCTTGACGATTTCCACCGTGCGGCGAATCGCCTCGCAATGTTCTTCTTCGTTGAGGGTTGCAGATTCGCCGGTGGTGCCAACGGCAACGATACCGTCGGTACCCTGCGCGATGTGGAACTCGATGAGTTCGGCGAACTGGTCCCAGGCAAGTGGCGCATCGGGAGCGACGCCACCGCGCATTGGCGTGACAATCGCAACGATGCTGCCGTGAAATTCACTCATGCCTTGGCCCTGCCCAAATGGTCGTGCATGGTAGCTTTCGCCCTGCCCCAACTCAAGCTAAGGAGACCATGCCAAATTTAAGCATTGATCCTGAAGCTTGCGGCGCCCGAGTGTGTCCATGCACAATGCAGCGTCCATGAGATCAAGCAGCCGGCCCCCCACCGAACCCATGCAAAACCACATCGCGGTGTCCGTGATGGGTGCCAATCGGCATGGCTTGCTGGAGGCCTTCACCAAGTCCGTCAAGGACTGCGGTTGCTCCATCGGTGAAAGCCGCATGACAGTGCTCGGCGATCGCTTCACCCTCATGCTCATTCTCTCCGGTAGCTGGGACGCGATCGCCAAAATCGAGAGCCTGCTGCCGCGCCTCGAGAACCAGCTACAAGTCAAAACACTAGCCCAACGGGCCGAACCGCGTCGGCGGCAGGGCGACCTCATGCCCTACGCAATAGAGGTGGTGTCGGTTGACCATCCGGGCATCGTGCACGAGATCACGCAGTTCTTTGCCCAGCGCGATATCGGCATTGAGGACATGTACTCAGGCACCTATGCCGCGGCCCACACCGCAACGCCTATGTTCTCGCTACACATGACTATCAGCGTACCGACCAATGTCTCGATTGCCGGCTTACGCGGAGAATTCATGGACTTCTGCGACCATCTCAACTTCGACGCCATCATGGAGCCGGTGAAGTAAGGCGGTCGCCGCCATAGCCCCTCCAGTCCCGACGTATCGCACGTTGTTCACGGAGTAAGTTGATGCCTCGCCCGAGCAAGAAAAAAACCGGCCGCCGCCTGTTCGTTCTGGACACTAACGTCCTCCTCCACGATCCCACCTGCGTCTTCCGCTTCGCGGAACACGACATCTTCATTCCAATGATGGTGTTGGAAGAACTGGACCACGCCAAAAAGGGCGTCTCCGAAGTGGCCCGCAATGCCCGTCAGGTCAGCCGCACGCTGGATGACCTCATCAATAGCGCCGACCGCACCGCGATCGAAGCCGGGCTGCCCTTGCCCTCGCCGATCAACACCACCGGCGCCAATCCGCCCAGCGGCAAACTGTTTCTGCAGACCAGCCTGCTGAACAACGCGATGCCGCCCGGCCTGCCCGGGCATACGCCAGACAACAGCATCCTTGGCACGACGCTGGCTTTGCGCGCGGCCCACGGCAAGCGGGACGTGACGCTGGTGTCGAAAGACATCAACCTCCGCATCAAGGCGCGCGTCGTCGGCATCTCCGCCGAGGACTACTACAACGACAAAGTCCTCGACGACATCAACCTGCTCTATACCGGCACCCGCGAACTTTCGGCCAATTTCTGGGCCAGCAAAGGCAAGGCGCTGGAATGCTGGCAGGCGGATCAGAAAACGTACTACGCGGTGCCTGCGAGCAGTTTCGAGCAGTTTTATCCCAACGAATTTCTCTACGGGCCGGAAGACACCGACCTCGAACTCATTGCCCGCCGGGTGGAAAACAAGCGGGTGGTGTTTGAACGGGCGCGCGACTTCCGCAATCCGCGCAATTCCGTATGGGGCATGGTGGCGCGTAACCGTGAGCAAAGCTTTGCGCTCAACTTGCTGATGGATCCGGACATCGACTTCGTCACGCTGCTGGGCGCTGCGGGCACCGGCAAAACCCTGCTGGCGCTGGCCGCGGGGCTTGCGCAGTCGCTGGACATGAAGCGCTATCGCGAAATCATCGTCACCCGCGAAACTGTGCCGCTGGGGGAAGACATCGGCTTTCTGCCGGGCACGGAAGAAGAAAAAATGACGCCCTGGATGGGCGCGCTGATGGATAACCTTGAAGCGTTGGCGGAAACCCAGGAAGGCGGCGAATGGGGCCGCGCCGCCACCGCCGATCTGCTGGCCAAGCGGGTAAAGGTGCGCTCCATGAACTTCATGCGCGGCCGCACGTTTTTCAACCGCTACATCGTGATCGACGAAGCCCAGAACCTCACCGCCAAACAGATGCGCACGCTCATCACCCGCGCCGGGCCGGGGTCCAAGATCGTCTGCTGCGGCAATATCGCCCAGATCGACACGCCGTACTTGAGCGAGACCACCTCCGGCCTGACCTACATCGTTGACCGCTTCAAGCAGTGGGCGCACGGTGGGCATATCACGCTGATGCGGGGCGAGCGTTCGCGGCTGGCGGATTACGCGGTCCAGAATCTCTAATCGCCCGGGTGATGTGACCTGACCCGGAGGGTCGGCGCGGCAAGCGACGCTGCGCTACCCTCGAGCTGCGAGCGAGTCACGGCGATCCCCGTGGTAATCAAACCCGCCACCTAATGCCCAAACCTGCGCGGAGTCTGTTGTGAGCTGCCAGTTCCAAGCGAGCCCGGGCGTCGATGCCGAAATGCTCGGCACCTTGTTGCTCGCGCAAACAGGCATGCAGCCCCAGGGCACGCGCCGCATCGAACGGTGCTACCTCGATACCTTCGACCATCGTCTGGCACAGGCTGGCTGGGCGCTCGACGCCGATCTTCAGAGCCCGTATCCCCCTGTTGTTCACTTGCGGCGCCTCGGCACCGAGCAACAAGATCAACTGCACGGGCTGACGTCCTTACCCGCCCGCGCCACCGACGTCCCGCGGCCACGCCTGCGCAATCAGCTCACTAAAATAACGGCAGGGCGCGCCCTGCTGCCGGTGAGCGCCGGCGAGATCACGGTTCGCGCCTTCGATTGCATGGATGAGCGCGGCAAACTGACCGCGCGCTTCCTGATTGAAACTTCAAGCGAGTCGCCCGCGTCTACCGTGCTGCGGGTGCAGGCGATCACCGGGTTTGAGCCCGTTGGCCAGCGGGTGATTCGCGCCGCGCGCCGCGCCGGTCTCATCAAACCCCTGCGTGAGGATTGCGGCCTCTTCTGGCTGAAAAAGCTGGGCCGCGCGCCCGCGCGGTATCGCCCCAAACCGATTATTCCCCTCCGCGCTGAGCAAGGATCCTCGCGGGCGCTGGCCAAACTCTTACGCGCCTACACCCAGGTCATGCAGACCAACGAGGCCGGCATCGTGGCGGATCTGGATAGCGAATTCCTGCACGACTATCGCGTGGCCTTACGCAGCATCAGGTCGTGGTTGGGAGCCCTCAAATCCACCATAGCGCCGGACTTGCGGGCGCGGTTCCGCGCGGAACTCTCGGCGTTGAATCGCGCCACCGGGGAGTTGCGCGATATGGATGTGCTGGGCGGCTGTCTGGAGATTTATCTTGCCGCCTGCCCGGAAGTGCCTCCGGCGGCGGCGGCCGCGCTCCGCCACCGCGTGCAGAGCACCCGGGAAGCCGCGCGCGCAGCTTTGAAAACGCATCTGCTGAGCGCCGAATACCAGTCCGCAATGCAGTCCTGGGGCGAGTTCCTCGATGCCCTTGGCCGCGGCAAGCACGCCGGTCGACGCGGCCGCTCGCCGGTGCTGAACACCGTGTGTCGCGCGCTGCGCAAGCGACGGCTGGCGATTTTGCGCTTTGATCCGGTCGTGGCCCGGCACGATCCGGAAACCCTGCACGAGCTCCGCAAGGACTGTAAAAAACTGCGCTACCTGCTGGAAGGTTTCCAGCGCCTGTATGCGCCCGAGGCATTGCAAAGGGCCGTGCGCGAACTCAAAACGCTGCAATCTGCGATGGGCGACACCTGGGATCTCCATGTTCACCATGAGCTGCTCCAGCGACTGGTGCAGGGGGACTCGGCAGAATCTCCCCCCGACCCCGGCGCGCTTCAGTTGTTGACGACGCTCGGCGAGCGGCTTGGCAGTCTGGAGCGCAAGCAGGTGGCGCTAGTAGACGCCGCATTTGCGCGCTTTCGGGCACCTCGCGTACAACGGCTGTATGCCCGGCTAGAGGAGAACCGCACATGAAGGTATTCGCGACCTACAACGTGAAAGGCGGGGTCGGCAAAACGGCCGCCACGGTCAATCTGGCCTACCTCGCCAGCCGCGCGGGCTATCGTTGTGTCATCTGGGACCTCGACCCGCAGGGCGCCGCCGGGTTTTATTTCCGCATCGAGCCCACGGCCACCACCGACCCGCAGGCCTTTCTGGAGAAGAAACGCGGGCTCAAGGCCGCCGTGCATGGCACCAACTACGCGGGCCTCGATCTGATTCCGGCCGACCTCGGCCATCGCAATCTGGATATCGCGCTGAGCGAGTTTCGCAAACCCACTACCCGCCTCGGCAAACTGCTGTCGGCGCTGGAAGACGACTACGACCTCGCGTTTGTCGACTGCGCGCCGCATCTGTCATTGGTCTCGGAAAACATTTTCGAGATGGCCGACTGGCTACTGGTGCCGGTCATTCCTACGCCGCTGTCGGTGCGGGCTTATGCTCAATTAGGGGAATTCTCGACCGCGCACGGCCTGGCTCGCGAGAAACTGCTGCCCTTTTTCTCGATGGTCGATCGCCGGCGCCAGTTGCACTGCGAGCTGATTACCCAGTTCGCCGCCGACCACCCGGAAGTGCTGCGAAGTTTTATTCCCTACACCAGTCAGGTGGAGAAAATGGGCGAGCAGCGCGCGCCGGTGCAAACCTTTGCCGCCGGCAGTCCCGGCGCGCGCGCCTTCTACGCCCTGTGGCAGGCGCTGTGCGAGCGGATAGGACTGGACGACGGCAGCCACCTCGCGGATGAAACCTGATCCACAGGCGCTGGTCGCGTCGCTGCGAGACTGGGGCGCCGAACTCGGCTTTCAGCAGATCGGGATTACCGGCATCGATCTGAGCGCAGACGAACCCCGTTTGCAGGAATGGCTCGCCCGCCATTACCACGGCGAGATGGCCTGGCTCACCGCCCACGACGGCAAACGGAGTCGCCCGGCGGATTTGGTGCCGGGCACGCTCTCGGTCATTTCGGCTCGCTGCGATTACCTGCCGGAGCCGATGGCCGACAGCATCGCGCAGTTGCAGAACCCCGCAGGGGCTTACGTTTCACGCTACGCGCTGGGCCGCGACTATCACAAAACCCTGCGCGGTCGACTGCGCAGCCTCGCCCGACGGCTCGAAGAAGTGGTCGGCCCGTTTGGCCATCGGGTCTTTACCGACAGCGCGCCGGTGCTGGAGAAGCCGCTGGCACGCAACGCGGGCCTGGGCTGGATCGGCAAGCACACCAATCTCATCAATCGGCACGACGGGTCCTGGTTTTTTCTCGGCGAGATTTTGACCGACCTCGAACTCCCGCCAGACCCGCCCCAGACCACCGACCACTGCGGTTCCTGCACCCGCTGCATTGAAGTCTGCCCGACGGCCGCCATCATCGCGCCCTATGTGCTCGACGCCCGCCGCTGCATCAGCTATCTCACGATCGAACTGGCAGGCAGCATCCCGGAAGACTTGCGGCCACTGATTGGCAATCGCGTGTACGGCTGCGATGACTGCCAGCTGTTCTGCCCCTGGAATCGCTACGCCAAACTCACCGCGCTGCCCGATTTTGCGCCTCGCCATGGCCTCGAACGGGCTTCATTGCTCAGCCTGTTTGCATGGGACGAAGCCACTTTTCTCGCCAATACCGAAGGCTCGGCGATTCGCCGCATCAGCTTTGAGCAGTGGCAGCGGAATCTGGCGGTGGCGCTGGGTAATGCGCCGCCCAACGCCGCCACCGTATCCGCGCTGCGGGCGCGACGGCCAGACGTCTCGCCGCTGGTGCAGGAACACATCGACTGGGCGCTGACGCGCTTGGGCGCGAGCGCCTGAGGATCAGGATTTAACCGCCGGCGGCGGCTGGGCGTCTTTCGGTAAGGCGGGGGGCGGCGGCAGTTTCTCGAGCCAGCCGCGCAAACGCTTGGCCACATCCACTTCGGCGCCCTTGAAGGCCCGGTCGGCGGCGTCAATGTCGACTCGCCGATGCGGCGGCATATTCGGCTGGCGCGCTGATTTCACCCGCCGGTCTGCTTCGCGAATGGCAGCCGGATCCAGCGCCGGCACGAACTCGATGCTCGGCACTTTGATCCCCTCCAGTTTGCCGCGCCAACGGCCGACGGCGGCGAAGGCGCGCACGTTGGGCGGGAAGCCGTCGGCAAAGCAGGCCTGAGTGCGGTCTGCGCTGTCGCCTTCGGCGACCAGCGCGATCAGCGGGGGCTTGGTGACATCGACGAACGCCAGCGCCGCGGTGATGCGGGCACAGAGCGGGTCGGCCGGTGCGTTAGCCTGCGGCGTCGGCGGCGCGTCCGGCGCTGCCACCTCCGCTTGCAGCGGCACCTGCAGCGCCAGCGTCAACCAACCGCCGGCGGCCGGGATCTCGCGCAGCTGGGTGGTGCTGGGATGCTGGTCAATAAAAGCCCGCGGACCGGGCACGATAAGGATCGCGCCCCGCGGCTTGGCCGCTTTCGCAGGCAGCCGCTTAAACGCAAAAAAGCGTGTCGAATCGGCATTCAGCCACACCAGTTCATCATCGACGGTGAGTTGAGGCAGACGCGGCGTAATCTCGGCTTCGCGATCGGCCGGGGTCGTGTCTTTGTCCGCCGGCGCATCCGTCGCCGGGGGGCTTGCCGACGGTTCAGCCGCCGCCGCGGGGGTTGGCTCGGCGGCCTTGCTGGCGTCGGCCGCCGGCGGCGGATCGGCCGCGAACGTTGCGCTCGCAGCGAGCAGGCAGGCAAGGCTCAGAAGTTTCATCACACGCATACAGGCTCTATCGACTCCTGCGCGCGCATTCTGGAGCGCGGTGCCGGGCAGCCGGCCTTTGGGGTAAAGTGCGGCGCCTCTTTCATTCCCCCGGAACTCGCCCATGCAAGCCGACCTCATTGCACCTTCGATTCTCTCCGCCAACTTTGCCCGCCTCGGCGAGGAAGTAGACGCCGTGGTCGCGGCCGGCGCCGGGCTCATTCATTTCGACGTGATGGACAACCATTACGTGCCCAATCTCACGATTGGCCCGATGGTGTGCGCGGCGCTGCGTAAACACGGGGTGACGGCACCGATCGATGTCCACCTGATGGTCGAGCCGGTCGACCACATGATTAGCGAGTTTGCCAAAGCCGGCGCCAGCTTCATCACGTTTCATCCCGAAGCCTCCCGCCATATCGATCGCAGCCTGTCGCTGATTCGCGATCTGGGCTGCCAATCCGGGCTGGTGTTCAATCCCGCCACCCCGCTCGACGCCCTGCGTCACGTGTTGGACAAGGTGGACATGGTGCTCTTGATGTCGGTGAATCCGGGCTTTGGCGGCCAGTCCTTTATTCCCTCGGCCCTGCCGAAGCTACGCGAAGCGCGGCGGCTCATCGATGACTCTGGTTTGCCTATCCGGCTCGAGATCGACGGCGGCGTCAAAATCGACAACATCGGCGAGATTGCCGCCGCCGGCGCCGACACCTTCGTGGCCGGCTCGGCGATCTTTAACGGCGGCGATTACCGCGACACCATCGCCGCGATGCAGGCGGCAATTACGGCCGGCCGCCAGCGATGAACGGCGCGCGGGTGGTGTTGTTTGATCTCGACGGCACGCTGGTCGACAGCGCGCCGGACATCGCCAACGCCGCCGACAACGCGCTGGTTCAATGCGGCTTCGCGCCGCGCGGGGCGGAGGCCATACGCGGTTACATCGGTAACGGCGCGGAGCGTCTCATCCACCGCTGCCTCACGGGCGAGATGGACGGGCAGGCCGATGCCGAATCCTTCGCCCGCACCTATCGCGCCTGGCAGCAGTGCTATACCGCCGACCTCACTAGCCACACGGTGGTGTATCCGGGTGTCATTGAAACCCTCACCGCGCTCCGTGATGCGGGCTTTGCGCTGGGCTGTGTGACGAACAAACCGGAACGCTTCACGCTGCCGCTGTTAGCTCAACTCGACCTCGCGCGGTGGTTCGCGGTGACCCTGTCGGGGGATTCCCTGCCGGTGAAAAAGCCCGATCCCGCACCGCTGCTACAAGCCATCCAACAGCTGGGGGGTGAGCCCGCGCAGGCGGCGATGGTGGGCGACTCGCTGGCGGATCTCCGCGCGGCGAAGGCGGCCGGGGTGCGGGCGCTGTGCGTCAGTTACGGCTACTCGCCGAACGTCGATCTGCGCGAACACGCCCCGGACGCGCTGGTCGATCGCATGACCGACCTGCTGCCGCTATTGCTGGGTTGAGCCTGAGCCGCGCTAGCCGAAAGCGCGGGTGACGAGTTCGGTATCCAGATATTCGGTCAAGGCCACAATCTTGCCCTGCTCGAAGCGATACACCCAGCAGTAGGTATTGTTGTAGGCCACGCCGCGTTTGGTCATGGCCTCTCCATGGCCCTGAACAACGACGAAATCCCCGTCGCCCAACACGTTTTCCACGTGGATATGGATATGACCGTCGACCAGCGCTTCGCGAAACGGCACCAGCAGGCCATCGATCACATCCTGTTTGCCCTTGAAGGTTTTCGACAACGCCGTGGTGCCGATGATGGTCCACTGCACGTTATCCGCGAGGCTGTCGAGCAAGGGCGCGCCGTTGCCCAAGGCCAGTTGTTCGAAGTTATTCCGGACTGTTTGTTTGTTGTCTGCCGCACTCATCGCACGCTCCCCTCGTTCGTTGTGGTTGTGCGCCTGAGCCTATGCGTTCGAGCTGATGGGCACAACGGGATGACCCGCGCTGGCATCCGGGTCGCCGCAACGTAGAATTGGCCTATGCGACGAGCGCCCAAGAAACCTCTCGACCGCGATGCCTGGTTACGCAGGGCGCTCGACGTGCTGTTTGCCAACGGCATCTCGCAGATAAAAGTGGAAGTGCTGGCGCGCAAACTGAAGCTCACCAAGGGCAGCTTCTACTGGCATTTCAAAAACCGCGACGAACTGATGCGCTCGATGGTCGACTGGTGGCGCGACCAGCAGCTGTCGTTCATCGCGCGACTAGCGGCCCAGCAGGTGGCCGATCCCACGAGCCAGATCAAAGCCGTCATCAACTTCACCCAGCACACCGAAGATTCTCACCACGATCTGGCGATGCGCGAATTTGCGCGCTTCAACAAACTCGCCGCGCAGGCGGTGGCGAGCGTCGATCAGCAGCGGGTGGATTACCTCGCCCAGCTGTTTCGGGCCGCTGATTTCAACGAGCAGGAAGCCTTGCTCCGGGCGCGCGCGCTGTATTTCTATCAGGTGGGCGAATACACCACCTCGCTGGTGCTGGAACCCGGTCTGCGCGACGAATTGGCCGAGCGCCAGTTCAAACTCCTGATCTGCCGCCCGCTGGAGACCTGAGGCCCCATGTCAAAACCCGCTGCGACGCGCACCCAAGTTCACCGCCTGGCCGCCTGCCTGCTGGCCCTGCTAACGCCCTCGGCGTGGGCCGATGAAGCGCCGCGCCCGGTGCCGATTATTGGCACCGAGGCCGAATTCAGCGGCCACCTGATGGGCGCCGACTGCGCGCGCTGGACCACCGCCGCCCTCACCCCCGACGGCATCCTGCTGCGCACCTGTCAGGGCTACACCATCGAGAGTGCGCTTGAGCATGATTTCAATCCTATGCGCCTGCGGGACGCCGCCGGCAAAACGCTGGTCGAGTTCAAACCCTTTATGCCCAGCCTGTCGTTTCCGCTCAGCGTGGGCAAACGCTGGCGCGGCGAGTACACCGGCTTCACGGCCTTCAATAATCTGGTGTGGGACGGTGACACGAGCTGCAAGGTAGACGCACAGGAAACCCTGACACTCGCGAGCAGCGCCTACGACACCTTGCGCATTGAATGCAAAAACGGCTGGCATGTGGGACCGGTCAGCGGAAGCACTCGCGTGACCCGCTGGTATGCGCCGTCGATTGGCATGGTGGTGAAGGAAATCCATGCGCGGGATCCCCAACGCTGGAACTTTGAATTAACCCGCTTCGGGCTGCCGGCCGCCATCGCACCACCCGCGCCTGCGGCAGCTGAAACCCCAACAGCCCCGCCCGTGGCGCCCTCGCCAGCCCCGGAGCACGATCCCGCCGCACCGGGGATCCTCGACCCCAACGAATACTAGTCAGAGAGCCCTTATGAGCACGAACCCCACCAATCCCGTCGACGACGCCCTGAGTTCACGCCGCTCGGTGCGCGCCTTTCTGCCAACACCAATCCCGCGCGAGCAGATCGAACATCTGTTGCAGGTTTCGGCGCGTAGCGCCTCCGGCACCAACATCCAGCCTTGGCAGGCGCATGTGCTGACGGGCGAGGCGAAGACCCGGCTGTCCACCAACATCCTCGCCGCGTTCAACGATCCGGCGGTCGCCAAAACGCATGAGTCGGAGTTTCCGATTTACCCGAGCGAGTGGGTGTCGCCGTATATCGATCGGCGGCGCAAGGTGGGTTGGGATTTGTACGGCCTGCTCGGCATTGGCAAGGGCGACTTCGAGCGCACGCATCGCCAGCACGCGCGCAACTTCCAGTTCTTCGATGCGCCGGTGGGGTTTATCTTCACCATCCACCGTTCGCTGGGCTATGCCGCGTGGATCGACTACGGCATGTTTCTCGGCAACTTCATGACCGCCGCCCGCGGCCACGGCCTGCATACCTGCCCGCAGTTCGCGTTCACCCAGTTTCACAGCATCATTCGCGAGACGCTGGGCCTGGGCGAAGAACACAAGGTCATTTGCGGCATGGCGCTGGGCTATGAAGACACCAGCGCGGTGGAGAATTCGCTGCGCACCGAACGCGCGCCGCTGTCTGACTGGGCGACGTTCTATTAGGCCACGCCGGTGAGGCGCTCCAGCGCCTCACGATATTTGGCCGCCGTTTTTTCGATGATCTCGGGAGGCAAACGCGGGCCCGGCGCGCGTTTGTCCCAGTCCAGGGTTTCCAGATAATCCCGCACAAACTGCTTGTCGAAAGACGGCGGGCTGATGCCCACGGCGTAGTCTTCCAGCGGCCAGAAGCGGGAGGAATCCGGCGTTAAAGCTTCGTCGATCAGCACCACCTCGCCGTTGCGATCGAGCCCGAATTCAAACTTGGTGTCGGCAATGATGATGCCCCGGGCGCGGGCAAACGCCGCCGCGCCAGCGTAAAGCCGTAGCGCCAGCTCGCGCACCTTATGCGCGTAATCACGGCCAAGAATTTCCTCGGCGCGGGCAAAATCGATGTTCTCGTCGTGGCTCCCGATCTCGGCCTTGGTCGAGGGCGTGAAAATGGGCACCGGGAGTTGTTCCGCCTGACGCAGGCCGCGCGGCAAGGCAATGCCGCAGACTTCACCACTCGTCTGATAGTCCTTCCAGCCCGAGCCTATGAGATAGCCGCGCACTACGGCCTCCACCATCAGCGGCCGCAGGCGCTTGACCACCATCGCACGGCCTTCAACCTCGGCCCGCTCGGCAGCGTCGGGCAGCACTTCTTCCAGCGACAAGCGCCCGAGGTGGTGCGGCACCATGTCTTCGAAATGTCGAAACCAGAACAGCGACATGGCGGTCAGAATCTCGCCCTTGCCGGGGATCGGGTCCGGCAGGATGACGTCGAAGGCCGACAGCCGGTCGGTGGTCACAATCAGCAGATGGTCGTCACCCACGGCGTAGATATCACGCACTTTGCCGCGCCCGAGCAGCGGCAGACTTTTGATGGTGGATTCAAACAGAGCGGGACGGGCGGCACTTTGCATGGGCGGACGTTCTCGGGTTCAGCAACTAGGAATGGACGTTGGAGGCAGCTTGCAGACGGGCGACCTGCGGCAGATCGCCAAGGTCTCCCATCGCGTGCGCCATCAGCAACTGCTTCATGGGGGCCAGCCGCTGGGTGAGCGCGAGCCCCGCGCTGCGCAGCCATCCGGCCCAGGGGGCATGGTACAGAAAGAGCCGGTTGAGGCCATCGGTCGCGGCCAGCATCGCCAGCACTTCGCCCCGCCGCTGGCGCTCATAGCGCCGGAACAAAGGCGCGGGTGATTCGAGTCCGGCCGGGCCGGCGGCATTGGCGCGCTCGGCCAGCACCGCGGCGTCGAGCAGGCCAAGATTCAAACCCTGACCGGCCAGCGGATGCACCACGTGCGCGGCGTCGCCCACCAGCACGACCCGACCTTCGCTGTAGGTCGGCGCGTGCTGGCGGCGCAGGGGAAACGCCAGCCGCGCCGAAGTGCTCAATACCGGCCCCAGACGGTGATCAAACGCGCGGCCAAGGGCAGCGGTAAACGCGGCGTCGTCTTGCGCGAGCGTAGCCTCGGCCGCCGCCGGCGACATCGACCAGACAATTGAACAGCGCCGCGGATCTGGCAAGGGCAAAAACGCGAGCGGCCCTTCTGCAAGGAAACACTGGCGGGCGATGAAATCGTGCGGCGCGCCGGTTTCGACGTTGGCAATCACCGCCTGCTGCGGATAGGCCTGCACTTCGCAGCCCATGCCGGCCAGCTGCCGCAGCGGGGAATCTGGCCCATCACAGGCGACCAGCGCCCGCGCCTGCAGGCGCTGACCGCTGGCGAGCGTTAGCGTTGCAGATTCTGCGGTTTGCTCGAGGCTCGCGACCGTGCCGGTGTAGCGAGCGATCCGGGGCCGCGCACTCAAGCCCGCCTGCACGGCCCGCAAGAGGCATGACTGTTCGAGGATGTAACCGAGCGCGGGCTGGGCCAGGCGCCCGGCGTCAAAATCGATCTGCGCGCCGTGCGCGGCTTCCCAGACTGCCATGCGGGCGTACGGCGCGATGCGCTGCGCGTCGAGCAGCGGCCAAACGCCAATCGCCGACAAAATGCGGCGCGAAGCGGGCGTCAGCGAATAGGTGCGGAGATCCCAGTCTTCCGGCATCGCCGGCACGCGCTCCAGACTGTCCAGCACCGCCACGCTGAAACCGGCATCCGCCAGCAAACAGGCGGTGGTGGCGCCCACGACGCCGTTGCCCACAATCAGCCAATCAAGCATGGGCGGACCCCGAGCGCAGCCATTCGGGCACGCGGGCAGTGGCGCCCATCAGGCGTCGCATCAGCGCGTGGCGCAAGGGCGGCACGGCGTTGAAGGCCAGCAGTGCGCCGCTCCGCGCCATGCCCACCAGAGGCCAATCAAGCGCGAACCCGCGCGCGAGGCTGTCGGAGAAACCGGCGGTGCGGGCATGGTCATCGACGCGCGTCCGGGCGTAGGCCTCAAGCGTCGCGGCCTGGCCCGCATCGCCGCCTTCTGCGGCGCAGTCTTTCAGCGCATCCATCAGCGCCACCACATCGCGCAAAGCGAGATTGAGCCCCTGCGCGGCGTTGGGGTGAATGGTATTGGCGGCATTCCCCACGAGCACAGTGCGCGGCGCGGTGAGCGCCTTGGCGCGATTCAGCATGAGCGGGTGCGCCCGACGCTCACCCAGATTGGCGCAGCGGCCCCAACGCCAGCCGAGGCGCTGTTGAACATCGTTGAGATAGTCCGCCGGGCTCGCCGCCAGCAGAGCCTCCGCCCCGGCGGTTCGCACGGTGCGCACCAGCACATGCCGCTTACCGCCGAGCGGCAGCAAGGCCGTTGGGCCTTCGGCGGTGAAGCGCTCACAGGCGGTATGGGCTGCGGCGTTTTCAAGATCGATATTGGCGACGATCGCGGTTTGTTGGTAATCGCGAAGCTGGGCCTCAATCCCAAAATGTTGCCGCACCGCCGAGGTACTGCCATCGGCCGCGATGAGAAGCCGCGCGCTTAACACGGCGGGTTCTCCGGCGCTCTGCAAGGTGACCTCAACGCGCGCGGCAGTAGTCTCGATTTGCGCCACGCGCTGGCCGAAAAAAGGCGTCAGATTGGGGGTATTGGCCAACGCGGCGTCGAGCGTGTGGAGCAAATGGTCGGCCGGGCAAATATGCCCGAGCGCCTCAAGCCCCAGCTCGGCGGCGCTCAAGGTGCTGCTACCGAAGTGCCCCATGGCACTGACTTCGATGTGTCGCAGCGGCGTCAGGCGGGGCTCAAGCACGGGCCAGAGATCAAGCGCGCGGAGCAAGCGCTGCGAAGACAGGGCCAGCGCCAGACCGCGCACATCGCGCCCGGGACTGGCCGCGGCCGGTTCGCGGGCGTCGACTGCGGCCACCCGCAGCCCAAATCGCGCCAGACCTACCGCCAGCGCGGCGCCGGCGAGCCCGGCACCAACGACAATGCAGTCGAAATCACGCGGCACTGGCAAGCTGCATGTGGGATTCGATTTCGGCCACCGTTTTCGGCGCGCCGTGGCTCAAAACCTCGTTGCCGTTGGCGGTGACGAGGACGTCGTCTTCAATCCGCACGCCGATATTCCACCAGCGCTTGGGCAGCCCCTTGATGCTGGGCGAGAGATATAGACCGGGCTCGACGGTGGTCACCATGCCGGGTTCCAGCAGGCGCCATTCGTCACCAATTTTGTAGTCGCCCACATCGTGCACATCCATGCCCAGCCAGTGCCCCGTGCGGTGCATGTAATAGGGCCGGAAGGCTTCGTCTTTCATCAGGGTTTTCCAGCGCCCTTTCAGCAAACCGATGTCGACCAGCCCGCGCGTGATGACTTCCAGCGCCGCCATGTGCGGATCGTTCCAGTGATTGCCCGGGCGGACTTTGTCGATCGCGGCGAGCTGCGCTTGGAGCACGATTTCATAGACCGCTTTCTGCTCGGGCGTGAAGCGGCCGTTGACCGGGAAAGTGCGGGTGATGTCGCTCGCGTAGTGGTCGTATTCGCAGCCGGCATCAATCAGCAGCAGGTCGCCGTCGCGCAGCGCTTCGTTATTTTCGTGGTAGTGGAGGATGCAGGTGTTGGCGCCGCCGCCAACGATGCTGGGATACGCCGGCGCCCGGCTGCCCTTGCGCATGAACTGGTGCACGAGTTCGGCTTCGATCTGGTACTCGTACAGGCCGGGCTTGCAGATTTCCATCGCATGCTGATGCGCGGCGGCCGAAATCTGCGCGGCGCGGCGCATGGTTTTGATTTCTTCCTTGCTCTTGTAGAGCCGCATTTCGTGCAGGTGATGGGCCAGCGAGTGGAACTGATCCGGTGCGTGCACGCCCGCGCGGCCTTTGCTCGTCACCCGGTTCAACCAGCCCACGAGGCGCTGGTCGAAGTCCTGATAGCGCCCCATGGTGTAGTAGATGCGGGTCTTGTTTTCGAGCAGTCCCGGCAGGATGTCGTCGAGATCGGAAATGGGGAAAGCGTCGTCGGCGCCATATAACTCGCAGGCCCCTTCAAGCCCGGCGCGGCGCCCGTGCCAGGTTTCCGCTTCGGGGTCTTTCTCGCGACAAAACAGCAGAAACTCGCCCTGCGGCCGGTCCGGCACCAGCACCATCACCGCTTCGGGTTCCGGGAAGCCGGTGAGGTAGTGGAAGTCGCTGTCCGCGCGGAACGGGTAGTAGACGTCGCGGTTACGCACCCGCTCGGGCGCGGTGGGCTGAATGGCGATGCCACCGTGATCGACCATGTCCATCAGGCGTTTGCGGCGGCGGGCGAATTCTCGTTTATCCATGGTGAACTCAGTGAATGCTGGAGGATGAAGCGGCGGCGTGTTCGCTGACTTCGGCGTGCAGGGCCAGCGCACCAATGCGAACGTATTCCACTACGTCGAAGAAGTCTCGTTCGCCCAGTTCGCTCGCGGACTCGTTCGGGTTAACGCGGCTAATCTGGACGAAGTCCTGCAAGAGTTCGCGGCCTTCTTCGGTCAGGCTGCGGTCTCCAATCTGCAACCCAATGCCGACGAGAAAGCCCCGGCACCAGGTGCCGAGCGCCGCGGTCCGCGCGGCGAGCGGCTCATCATCGGCGGGCACAATCAGGCGCAGGCTGAACGACGCGTCGCTCAATTCCCGCAGCGTGCCGGCCATCATGCGCATCAAGGGGCTATCGAGCGCGAAGTCCCCGAGAGTTTTATCAGACTCGGTCCCCAGCACCTGCGTGAACCAGTCATCAGGCTTGAAGCGATGCGGATCGCACAACATGCCACACAGCATGCCGTGCGCTTCGGCCGCTTCCATGTCGGAGGCGAGGGTGCTCAATGCCGCGGTGACATCAAGATAAAGACTGCTTTCGTCGGGCTTGGCGCTCACGCAATTTTTCCTCAGGGGTTGGCCGAATTATCACACGCGCGCGAGGAGCGCCGAAACAGTCACGGATACGGGGACAACTCCCGTTGACCCTGTCTTGGGACGACTCTATATTGCCTCGCAGTCACAGGAGATCGCGTCCAATTCCATGGCGACCAACCCCACCGAGACAGTCGATCTCACCGCGCTCGAATCGCGCGTAGATGATCTCATCCGCACGATCGACTCCCTTCAGCACGAGAACGAATCCTTGCGTTCCCAGCAGGCGACCCTCACGGCAGACCGCGCCTCGCTGATCGAAAAAACCGAGCAGGCGCGCAGTCGGGTAGAAGCCATGATCGCGCGACTGAAAGCCATGGAAACCCGTTAAGGTTTTGGGTCACACGTTTGAATTCCACATCCTTTACGCTTGCAACCCACCTATCGCTCTGGAGCCACTGACGCATGACCTCGGCCGTTAAACCGATCACCCTGACCATAATGGACAAGGAATACGTCGTCGGCTGCACGGAAGAAGAGCGTGAAGCGCTGTTTGCCAGCGTCGAGTTCCTCAACAACAAGCTGCGCGACCAGCGCGACAGCGGCAAGGTCATCGGCAACGAACGCATCGCCGTCATGGCCGCGCTCAACATCTCCCACGAGTTTCTGGACTACCGCAGCAGCCATGAGGTCTCCTCCTCCGGGCTCGGCGACGGCCTGAATCGCATTCATCAAAAGATTGAAGCGGCGCTTTCGCGCACCGGCAATCCATCAGGCCGCGTGACGTCGGGCACAAACTGAAGCAATCGCGCTATCATGCCCTCGGTGTCCTCTGAGGTGTTCGCCAGGGGTTCGATATCCTTGAGCCAATATTTGCACCCAACGGAACCGATCTGGACTGTGACTGTGTGCAAGTCCGCCTTGTAGCGGAAAGCCTTCGTCGCGCCGAGAGGTTCCAGTCTTGAGCCTCTGGTTCAAGATTACGACCTCCAGCGGCATCCTGGAGGACACCCTTCTTCTTTTTCTCTCCGTCGAGCCGCGATGACACGACGCTACTGGCTAATGAAATCCGAACCCGACGTCTTCGGGATCGAAACCCTCGCCGCGCTGCCCGCGCAGACCACCGCGTGGGACGGTGTGCGCAACTATCAGGCGCGCAACATGATGCGCGACGAGATGAAGCTGGGCGATCGCGTCTTCTTCTACCACTCCAACTGCGCTGAGCCCGGCATCGTCGGCATTGCGGAAATCGTCCGCGAGGCCGAGCCCGATATCACCGCAGAAAATCCTGAAAGCGAATATTTCGACCCCAAACACAGCGCAGAGAATCCGCGCTGGTTCGTGGTGGAAGTGAAGCTCGAGCGCCGCCTCAAGCGCAACATCACGCTGGCTGAAATGAAAGACGACCCCGCGCTGGTCGAGATGCCGCTGGTGCGCCGGGGTAATCGGCTGTCGGTCATGCCGGTGTCAGCCGCCGAGTGGCAGCACATTTTGACGCTGGAATGAACCCGCTGATGTGCGCTCGCCGCCCCTCAGGGCGAGCGTCAACGCGGATTGCGTTGCGACAAGGCGACCCTCCCGGTCCGGGATGAGTAACCGGGTTTCGGAGCATGCGCCAACCGCCGGGCTTCGATAAACGGAGTTGCGAACGGGACTCTGCGCTGATCGCCTAAAAACCCGTTCGGGCTGAGTAACGGTGTTTGCAGTCAATCAGGGTTTCGCTTGTTGGGCGTTATGCGCGCCCGTTCATGCTTCGACAAGCTCAGCACGAACGGGGAAAGGCTAAGCCCCGATCGGGGAAAGGCTAAGCCACGAACGGGGAGAGGCTAGGCCACGAACGGGGAAAGGCTAGGCCACGAACGGGGAGAGGCTAAGCCCCGAACGGGGGAAAGGCCGAGCCCCGAACGGGGGAAAGGCCGAACGGGGAAAGGCTGAGCCAGCGTGATGCCTCCACGCCCCAAAGTCGGTGGCAAAGCACTTAAACCCCGTTCGGGCCTGTCGAAGCCTGAAACCGTGTTTCGGAACGAGCGCCAAACGCCGGGCTTCGATAAGCGGAGTAGCGAACGGGAATCTGCGCTGATCGCCTCAAAACCCGTTCGGGCTGAGCTTGTCGAAGCCTGAACGGGTGGGCGCAGCCGCTACGACTGTGCCGTCACTGGACCTAAAACATGGTGTTACCCCAGCAGGGTGCGCGCCGGACTCTTGCGCTTAGCGCTGCGCGGCAGCCGCCGGTCGATCAAGCGTGGGATAAGTGCCGCGCGCCCGCGCCGCCAGATAGCGCTGGATTAACCACACCGGCATGTCGAGATGACTCAAACGCCCGCGTTGATAGCCAGTGGCGTGCAGCCCGCGCTGAATCCCCGTACAGACCCGCATGTCTTCCAGATGAAAATCGATCAGCATCTGGTCGGCGGCTTTGATCTTCTCCGCGTACTGGGGCTCTGAAGTCACGCTGGTCGGCACCAGCATGGTGGTGACGAGACGGCTGCGATCGGGCCCTAGCGGATCAATGCGATACCAGAACAAACGGTCGGGGCCGGTAAACAGCAGAAAGCCCGGATAGCCCAGAAACACCGACATCTGCCGTTGGTCCTGCTCCCGCAAGCTGCTGATGGTCGGAAAATCCGCCGCCGGATTCGGCGCAGGCATCGCCTTGAACGGCAGGTTCACCCGTATGTAGTGCGGCCGCTCGGTCTCGACCCAGGTGTCTTGCGCCGGCATCAGCGGCTGGAAGGTCTGGCTGTGCGCGCCGAGGTGGTGATAGGCCTCCATGAAGTTCTCCACCAGCACCTTCCAGTTGAAGGGGCAGTCCCATTCCCGGTAGAGGGCGACCTTCATCTCCGCCGGCTGCCAGTTGGCCAGATCTTCGGTCATGCCGGCGAACTGCGTGGCAAGCGGCGGCGCCTTGCCGTCCAGATTCACAAACACCCAGCCGTGCCAGACCTCCGAGCGGAACGTCGTGAGGTGCACCGCCTCGCGGCAGAAGCCTTCGGCCTGCTGCATTTCCGGCGCCGCTTTGAGTTGCCCCTCCAGATCGAAACTCCAGAAGTGATAGGGGCACATGAAGAAGCGCGCGTGGCCGCAACCGGCCGGCCCTTCGGCTTCCGCGCAAGGGCGCTGCCCTTCGTAGGTGTAACCGGGCGGCATGATGTCGGCGCCGCGATGCGCGCACACGCGGGACAGCACCCGCACCACCTCGTCCTTCCCACGCACCAGCACCAGCGGCTCGCCCAGCAGATCGAGCTTGATGAAGTCGCCCGCTTTCGGCACCTGCGAAACATGCGCGAGACACATCCAGCCCGGTCGCAAGACGTGGTCAATTTCCCACTTCAGGAAAGCTTCGTCCGTGTAGACCTCGGGCGGCAGGGTGCGCGCCTGATTCAAGGGCAAGTCTGCGGTGGCCTGCACATCGGCCAAAGTCTCGGCCAAGGGTTGGGGCGCGCGGGCGAGGCGAAACAAGGGTTCGGGTTCGGCGACGGTGGCGACCAGCGGCACAGTGGCCGCTTCAATTTTGAGATTGGTATCGAGGGAAAGGGTCATGGCGCGGGTCTCTGCGGGGCTATTGCGAGCACCCAATGTTCCGCAGTGGCCCGGCATCACCAATAGGAAAACCGTCCTATACGCGGCTCAAGGGGCGAGTCGCGCGGCCTCGAAGCGGTTATGCACGCCGAGTTTCTGAAAGATGTGGTCGAGGTGGTTTTTCACCGTGTGCGGGCTGATGGCCAGAATGGTGGCGATGTCCTCGTTCGACTTCCCCAGCGCCAGCCAGTGCAGCACTTCCCGCTCGCGCGGGCTTAAGCCGGCCAGACGAGCGTCCGCCACGGGAGTCGTGCTGGCGCGTTGACGCGAACTCAGCTTGCCGCCCGCGTGACGAATCGGGCTGTCCGGCGCGCGCTGATCCACCCCCACCGCGCCGTGAAAGCGCCCTTCCATGATGAGCGGCACGATGTGACTGGTGATCGACACCAGCAGCGCGCCAAAGCGGTAGTCGATGGGCTCGAGATAGCAGGCGCCGAGCTGACGTTTGGGCACCCAATACCAGTCACCGTCGCCGGGCGCCTCGTAACCGGTGGTGGGAATCAAGGCTGGCGCGCCGGCGGCCCGGTGCCAGCAGGGCAGAAAGCGCCCGGTGTGGTCGTGGCCTTCGGCATCTGCAAACTGCGCGTCCCGCCCGTCCAGTGCCTCGGGCTCCCATACCGTCCACACCGACAACGCCGCGGGGTTAGCCTCCAGCGCGGCGCGTAAAAGATGCGAAAAGGTGTCGCGCTCGCGCACGCCGGCGGCATGCAGGGCGCAGAAAGCGTCGGCGAGGTGTTGGGCGAGGGATTTCACCGCGCCCGGGGGCTTAGACGTTGAACCTGAAATGCATCACGTCCCCATCGCGCACGATGTATTCCTTGCCTTCCAGCCGCAGCTTGCCGGCGGCCTGCGCGCCGGCTTCGCCTTTGCCGGCGATGTAGTCTTCATAGGCGATGACTTCGGCGCGAATGAAGCCGCGCTCGAAGTCGGTATGGATGACGCTGGCCGCCTGCGGCGCGGTGGCGCCGATG
>CANFVX010000012.1 GCA_947450495.1 Gammaproteobacteria bacterium | reverse complement strand
GGCCCGCGATGACGTCGCAGGTCAGCGGGCTATCGCCGTAGGTAGTGCCGGGATCACGCTCGGGAAATGCCACCGTGAACTGGCCGGTGACTTTGCCCGTGGCGTCGAGTTCTTCAAGCGTGAGATCGCGGCCGTTGCGCAACGCGCCGCGCAGCGCAATGTCGCGCAACTGGCTGCCATAGAAATAAACGCCCCTGAGGGTTTCGCCGCTGAACACCAGGGTCATGCGCACCCGATATTGATTGGCGATCAGCCCCTGATAATTCCACAGCGTACCGGGCTCGTTGCGCGAGCACAGTGCGTGACTCACAAGCGGCAAACACAGGCCCAATAACAACAGCCAGCGGCTGGCAGCGGCGGATAGCGATTTAGCGATTGGCATCGTGCTGGGCCCTGTACCGTACTTTTTTCGATAACCGTCGGTCGCGTCAGCGGGCGCTGTTTGAAGCGGTCCGTTCAATGCTTGCGAACCAGTCGGTCGAACAAATGCCCGCCCACGGCGCCCATCAGCAACCAGAACACGCCGCTAGTGAGCAACGCGACGGTGACGAAATTGAGCGCCATCGCGGCGGGCACAAGATCCTCGGCGCCAACGAGTTTCGGTGCCCCCACCCACTGCGGCACGACCACCAGCACCAGCCCCGGCAACTTGCGCCAAAGGGCGGGCAAAAAGGCGAAAACCGCGAATCCGAGACTGGTACAGACAACAGTGGCCAGCCACCACATTTGGCGGGCGCCAAGGTCGGCGCTCGCGCTCCCCGGCAGCTCCGGCGGCAGGCTGAGCGCGGGCGCGAGCGACACCGCGCAGTAACCGGCCACGCCCCACAGCAGCCCGCGCCAGACGTTGAGCGGCTGCCCGCGCCATAGCCAGATGGCGCCCAGCAAGAGCGCGAAGCCAAGCCCGGCCAGCACGTCGGTTAATGCGGTGCCCAGCAGGCGGGAGACGGTAGAAATGGCAGGTTCGCCGGGCGCCTCAAGGCGCTCGGCATCAAGAATCAGCGGGACCGCGAACCCCTGATGCAGCACTGTAAGGACGAGTCCAGCGCTCCCGCCGGCAGCGAGCGCCCAGCGGAGCAGTCGCTCGAATAGCGACAACGCGGGCGGCTCAGTGACAGGGAAAGGCCATGGTGTGGCGGGTGTCGTGGGCGGCGTTGTGCACGATGCCGGCGGGCGAAAAGCCTACGGCCCACAGAATCAGCACGCCCAGCGCGGCGGCGGCGAGCGCGGTGAGAGTTCGCTCGGAGAGTCCAACGACAGTGCGGGAACGGGATAGGGTCTCGGGGGAATACATGCGGCCTCCTGCGAAGTCTCGTCGCGGTTGAGTCTGGAGCATAGCGAGTTTCAGCAATCAGGCAAACGCCGGTAGGCGGCGGGCGTCTGGCTGTCTATGCTCGCCAATCTTTTTAACGGCGCGAGCGAGCGGGCGATGGCAAACAAAGCACAGGCGCGCTGGCAGGCCCTGCGGCACAGTCGCTGGTGGCCTGTGCTCAAGGCCGGCGCGCTGCTGGGTGGTCTTGGGGTGCTTGTGCATTGGGCGCTTGAGGAGCGCTCACTGGTGCTGTGGGACTGGCGCCTGCTGCCGGGGCTTCTGCTCAGCCAGCTCTCGATGTTGGCCTATGCCCAGCGTTTGCGGGCGGTACTGCAAATCGGCGGCATTTCGATGGGTTTCAGGGCCGCGCTGCGCACCACCATGCTGTCGGTGTTCTGGCATTTTTTTGTGCCGCTGTCGGTGGGTGCCGAGTTAACCCGCTACAACCGGATCCGCCACCACGCGCCTCAGCATTCCAGACTCGAAATTGGCGCCACGCTGGCGCTGGACCACCTCTTGGGCGCCAGTGTGTTGCTCACCTTGTCGAGCGTCTTGCTGTTCACGCTAGCGCCCCTTGGCCGCTGGTCCTGGTGTATCCCGCTCGCGGCCCTCGCTTTGCTGGGCCTCGGGCTGCTGGTGGCCCGCCGGGTGCTGGCGCGACGTTTGTGGCCGGAGACCGCCTTCTCCCAGCTCTGGCGCCGTCGCCGCGAAACCTGCAAGGCGCTGGCGTATTCCGCCCTGATGCACAGCTTGCTCGCTGCCGCCGTGTGGCTGGGAAGTCGGGGCTGGCAGATTGCGCTGGATTATCCGCAGCTGCTGTTCGTGCAAAGCAGCGCGGGACTGTTTCAGGCCTTACCCGTTAACGTCGCCGGCGCGGGTGCGGGCGAAGTCGCGGGTCTGGGGCTCTATCTGCTGATGGGCCTCAGCCGCGCTGACGCGTTGCTGCTGGTGTCCCTGCTTTATTGCTACAAGATCGCGATGGCCGTGCTCGGCGGCCTGTGGGAACTGAGCGACCCGCAGTCTCAATCGCCCTCGGCGGGGTGAAAAATATGGTGGAGATGCGGGATCTCGGGCTCCATCGCGTGGGGCACCCGTCGCATCAGCCAGTTCAGCAGCCCGTAGCGGCTGCGGGTTAGGCAAGACAAGGCTTCGACTTCCGCGCCCATCAGCGATTTCGCCTCATAGGAGCCAAGGCCGAGATTGAGATAGCGCAGCCCCCGTTCCAGGCCCAGACGCACGGCGGCGTCGAGGAGCTGAAACCAGATGTCATCCGGCGGCCCGGCGGCGCGCCCCGAATAGGTGGCGACCAGCTGGGTGTCGTCGTGGAGCACCACGCCGTGCCCCACCATGCGCTCGCCCTGCATCACCACCAGCAAGCTACTGCGCTCGCCCAGCTGTTCATCAAGCTGGCGAAAGTAAGCCGGCCCGAGCATCTCCCGCTTGATGCCCTGACTGCGCTCATACGACAAACGGACCTGCTCGGCGCAGGTGTCGGCGCGATGGGCAAAGGACGTCTCCAGGCTCACCGTTTGCGCCTGCGCGGCCGCGCGACGCAGGCGACGGCCCAAATCCTTGCGATAACGCGAGCGCATGCTGGCGAGATAGTGCTCGTAGTTTTTCCAGCGCAGAGGGATCCGCGCCTGCGGCTGATTCGACACCCGGTGGTAGCCGCGGGCGAGCAGCGGCGCGACCTGCGGCAGTTCGTCATTCCGAAAATCACGCACCACAAGCAACGGGCTACCGGAGAGCGCCGCGATGCGGTCGATTGCGGATTCCAGCGCGAGCAGCAAAGGCGCGGGCTCGAACCCTGAGCGCAGCGAAAACGAATGCCCAATCACATGCGGCGAGGCGCATTCGGTGATCTTCACTTGCAGAAAGCGCGGCCACAGCCGACGCAGCGCGCGCGCCGCCGGCTGCAAGATGGGCGGCAAAATCTGGAGCAGGTCGGTGGTGATGGTGTAGACGCAGCAGTGAGCGAGAAGGCGCCCGTCGGCGTCAAAGACGACGGGATAGAAGTAACGACAGTCGTTAATACCGGCGCCGGCAATCGCCCGCAGGTAGTCGTAGGAGCGAACCACCGCGCCGGGTCCGGCGAGTTCGTCCCAGCGCTCGCGATCAATCGCGTCGAGGCTGGTAAACACCTCGACGCGCAGACCGTCTTCGGTCTTTAGTGATGCCAGCGATAACGACGAGGCGGCCGCATTCGCGCCGGAGGTCTGCAAGGCCGCGCCCGGGAGCCGCAGCCTTAGCTGGCGTTTGCGACCGGCTGGCTATCCCACCAGCGCCGCACCGCTTCGTTGACTTCGCGAGTATGAAAACGCGCGGTCTTGAAGCTCGGTTCCAGCGCTTCGTCGTAGAAGAATTTCGGCAGTTCGTCGTCTGCTTCGGTGAAGCCTGCCGCCAGATTGAACTCGGCTTCGAGTTTGAGCGTGGCGCGCCCCATGTCCTGGAAGAAGCTCATTGGCAGATTGGTGCCCAGGGCATCGTTGATCGCGGTCGTCACGAAGTCCGTGTTGATGTTGGTGACCGAGCGGCCAAAGATGCACAGGCCAAGGGAGTCTTGCGCGGCGCAGAGAATCTGCGTTTCCAGACTCACTTTCACCAAATCATCAAGGCTCTTGCCGGTGCAGTCGTACTTCGGCGCGTTGCCGGTGGTGTGGTCGGCGCCCTGCGCGGTGACCATCATCGAAATGCCGGTGACTTCAATCACGCGGGGGTCGTAGGCGCTAATCGCCTGCTTCTTGATGACCGGGGTGCGATGCACGCCATAGTGTTCACCGACCCGCGCGGTGCCGCCGGCCCACAGCCGGCCTTTCTCACTGCCGATGCGGATTTCTTCCATCACCGAGGTGAGGAACGGAACATCACCAAAGGGCGCAAGCCCGGCGTCGAGCAACACGCCGCACATGGCGCCGGTTTCGATAGTGTCGATACCCAGATCGTTGGCGTGCCAGTTGAGGCGCGCGAGGTCGTCTGGATCGGTCAGGCCGCAGTTGGTGCCCATCAGACCGAGGGTTTCATATTCCACCGGCGAGACAATTTCGTTGCCGTCCTTGTCCGCGTACACGTTGCTGCATTCGATCATGCAGCCCGGCATGCAGGCGTGGGTGGTATTGCCGCCACGCTCGAGATTCTGGCGGCGGATAAAGTCACCGCCCATCTTCAAAACCGAGTTCTGGGGGTCGACCTGACGGCCGGAAGTGAAGTTGTTCACCGGCAGGCCACCAATGAGATTGGTGTAGTCGGCCATCGCCGCGGTGCCGTAGTCCTGGAACATTTTGATCGCTTCGTCGGCCTTCAGCAGCGCGCCGTATTGCTTGACGCCCTGCAGGACTTTTTTGCGATCGTGGAAGGTGGGTAGTTTGTCGAGATCGAGCACGATGGCCTTGATCTTTTTCACACCCATCACGGCGCCGACGCCGCCGCGCGCGGCGAGCCGGGAAGGCCGTTGGTCGGTATCGCTGAAGGAAATGCCCGCCAGCATGCCGTGGTATTCGCCCACCGGTCCGCAGATGGCAAGGCTTACTTTCTTGCCGTATTTCTCGTGCAGCAGGCGGGCGGTTTCGAAAGTGCCCTGGCCCAGATATTCGGTGCCCGGTTCAAAGGTGATGCTGCCGTCCTTGGTGATGCGAATGACGGTCCAGTCGGCCGCCGCGCCATGCAGGGTGAAACCCGCAATCAGCAGATGGCCCATGGCCAGACCAAACGAGCCGCCGGCGTTGGCTTCCTTAATCCCGCCTGTGAGCGGGCTTTTGCAGCCGACGCTGGTGCGGTTGGCGTTCGACCAGTTGCTGCCGGCGAAGGGGCCGGCGGAGAAGATGAGCGGATTTTCCGGGGAGAGCGGGTCCACCGTTGCCACGCCCATGTCGTTCAAGGTCTTGGCAATGAAATACCGGCCGGCGTAGGCCACCTGCTCCGGTGAGAAGGTTTCTTCGCGCACAGTCAGGCTTGGCAGATCGAAGTGAAGGTATTTACGCATGGTGGGCTCCAAAACTGGTCATGAACGCTTAGAGAATGGGCAGAAATGCCCCAAACCTGAGGGCGAGTATAAAGGGCGCTGGGGCTTACGGGCAGGGGAAAAAGCGCGGTTTGCTCAATTCAGTGGCGCCAGGACAGCCGCCCTTGGGATCGCCGCCGCATCAGTGAGTGATGCGGCGGCCCGGGTCCGCCGTGGGCGAGACCCGGTACTGCCGACACCCGGACCTTAGACCGGATCCCAGCTGAAGATGTCGCCCGAGCGCACCAGCGGGAAGAAGTCCTGCTTGAACTGATCGAACACCCGCTCGGTGATGGTTTCCGGGGTCCAGCCATCCGAGGTGTGCGCGGTCTTGAAGGGACGATTCTGCGTGAACAGGAAGATTTCGTTGTTCCGCACGCCGAAAATCTGGCCGTTGACCTTGCTGGCGCCGTCCGCCAACAGCGCCACCGCGCAGGGCGCAACCCGCTCGGGCTTCAGGGTCTTCAGGCGCTCAACGCGCTTGGCCTGTTCGATGTCGGTGATCGGAATGGAGTCGATCATGCGGGTCCAGGCAAACGGCGCGATGCAGTTGGAGCGCACGCCGAACTTCTGCATGTCGAGCGCGATGGACTTGGACAGCGCCACGATGCCGAGCTTGGCGGCGGAGTAGTTGGCCTGACCAAAGTTGCCGATAAGGCCCGAGGTGGAGGTCATGTGCACGAAGGCGCCGCTGTTCTGTTCCTTGAAATAGGTGGCGGCGGCGCGGCTCATATTGAAGGTGCCGAACAGATGCACGCTGATGACGGACTGAAAATCTTCGGCCGTCATCTTGTGGAAGATCACATCGCGCAGGTTGCCCGCGTTGTTGACGACGCCGTCGATCCGGCCGAGGCGATCAACGGTCTCATCGACCATGCTCTTGGCATCGTCCCAGGAGGCGACGCTCTTGGTCAGCGCGATGGCGCGGCCGCCCATATCTTCAATTTCGCGCACCACTTCCTGCGCGGGACCGGCGTCGGCGCCTTCCCCGGACAGGCCTACGCCCAAATCATTGACCGCCACCGAGGCGCCGGCCTTGGCCGCTTCTAACGCGATTGCCCGACCCACGCCACGACCGGCGCCGGTAACCAGAATAACTTTGCCCTTGAGCAGCATGGGTAAACTCCCCTTGTGTAATAACCGAATGTTCAGGCGGCGCTGCGGACGGAAACGCCGGCGCGCCTGAACGATGCATAGTGAAACCGGCCGACATCGTAGCCGCCGCATCGCGCTTCATCCAGTTGCGCGCACGTTGCCCCTGATTGCAAGCCGCGCGAGGATGCGGGCAGTAGCGCTCCGCCGCCGGGCGCAGGAGTTTGAGATGATCCCGGATAACACCCCTGTGCTGGTGGGCGTTGGTCAATGCGTCGTGCGCAAGCTCGATCTGGCATTGCCCTCACCGATGGATTTGCTGGCCCGTGCCGCGACCGCCGCACTGGGCGACACGGGCGTCGCCGCCGCGCTGACTGCCCGTATCGACACCCTGGCCGCCATTCGCTTCTTCGAACACTCCACCCGGGGCGAAGCCATGGTGGCGCATCCCTTCGGCTGCGCCGACAACGTGCCCGGCGCGCTGGCGCGCCGACTGGGGGCCCATCCCGGGCAACTCATCTACGCCGACGTGGGTGGCCAGACGCCACAGCGGCTGGTGAATCGCTTTTGCACGGCCATCGCCAACGGCGAGATCCGCGCCGCGCTCATTGCCGGCGCCGAAGCCATCGCCAGCATCAAGCACGCGGTGCGCACCGGTGCCAGCCCCGACTGGCGGGAAACCGCCGACGGCGATTACGTCGATGAATGGGCGTCCGACAAACTGGCCAGCGCCTACGAACGGGCGCACGGCCTGTACTTGCCGCTGCGGGTGTACCCCTTGTTCGAACACGCGGCGCGCCTGCGGGCCGGACGCAGTCTGGCGCAGCATCGTCATTTTATGGGCGAAGTCTTCGCACCGTTTTCAGCGGTGGCGGCGGCCAATCCTTACGCCCAGTTTCCGGTCGCCAGAAGCGCGGCGGAAATCGCCACCGAAACGCCCGAGAACTTTCTTATTTCAGAGCCCTATACCAAATGGATGGTCGCGCAGGATGCGGTGAATCAGGGCGCGGCGGTGGTGCTGACGTCGGCGGGCGTGGCGCGGGAACTGGGCATAGCCCCCGAGCGCTGGGTAAGCCTGCGCAGTCACGCCGATCTGGATGACCATACGGTCACTTCGCGCCCGGATCTCGCCCGCTCAGCGGCTCAGGATCTGGCGCTGACACACGCGCTCGACGCCGCAGGATTAGGCATTGACGACATCCGTCACCTCGATCTCTACAGCTGCTTCCCGATCGCGGTCACCAGCGCCTGCGAGGCGCTAGGGATCGACCCCACAGGACCCCGCGCGCTCACGCTGACCGGCGGCCTGCCCTTCTTTGGCGGCCCCGGCAACAACTACAGCATGCATGCGATTGTGGAGGCCGTGGGTCGCGTTCGCGCCGATCGCAGCTCACTGGCGATGGTGGCGGCGAACGGCGGCTATCTCTCGAAACACTCGGTAGGGATTTACGGCAGCGTTGCGGAAGGCGCCTGGCAACCCACCGCCGAGGCTGCGCTTCGGGCCGGCTTTACCGCCTTGCCAACCGTCGCGCTGGCCGCTGAAACCACAACGCACGCGAGGGTCGAAAGCTGGGTGCTCACGCTGCGCAAGGGTGCGCCGGAAGTGGCCTATGTGGCCGCCCGCGTGGGCGAGCAACGCCTGCTTGCCAAACCCTATGAAGGCGACGCCGCAACGCTCGCGGCCATGCGCGAACGCGAGCCCATCGGGCGGGCCATTGCCGTCAGTTACGACGGCAAGGTGCATCGCTTCCGCTTTGCTGATTGAGTTCAGCCGCCGCGCGGCGCGTACATGGCAGCAACGTCGGTATCGATGCCCTGCTCAGCGGCGGCAGCGAGTTCGGCGGCCTGCGCTCTGGCAAACGCCGGACGCGCCTTGAGCCCGGCAAAATAGGTCTGCACCGCCGGCGAGAAGTCCCCGGCCATCCCCAGATATTCCGCCAGTAGGAGCGCGAAGCCGACCGAAATATCGGCGACAGTAAAGCGGCCGGCGCACAGATATCCGGCTGCGATTGCCGGTTCAATACCGCGCAAGCGCGCAAGAAACCAGCGTTGATAGTCAGTCGCTACCTGCGGATTGCGCCGCTCCGGCGGCTCAAGGCGGGAATAGCGCAGCACCAGAGTTTGCGGGAAGGTGAGCGTGGCCTCGCCAAAGTGCAGCCAGTTGAGCCACAGCCCGTAGTCGGGCTCGGTCACCGCCACTGCCAGCGGGCTCGGCCCATAGCGCTCGACCAGATACTGACAAATGGCCGCCGACTCGGTCATGCGCATCTCGCCATCGAAGAACGCAGGAATAGTGCCCAGCGGATTGATTTGCAGATACTCACGGGCGTGCTGTCGCGGCGGGAACGGCAGCACCTTCAGGGTATAGCTGAGCCCCAGCTCTTCCATCGTCCACAAGGGGCGGAAAGAGCGGGCGGAAAGGCAGTGGTAGAGCGTCAGCATGGGTCGTCTCCGGCGTCAGACCAGTCCTTTCTGACGCAACTCGCTTTTGAAATAGGCGTAGAAAATTGGTGCGGCAATCAAGCCTGGAACGCCCAAAATGGATTCCATCACCAGCATCGCGGTAAGCAGTTCCCAGGCCTTGGCCTGAATGTGATGGCCCACAATCCGGGCGTTCAGAAAATATTCGAACTTGTGGATCACGATGAGGTAGACCAGCACCGACACCGCGACCATCAGCGAGTGGCTCAAGCTCACGACAAAGATGGCGGTGTTGGACATCAGATTGCCCAGAATCGGCAGCAGCCCGAGCACGAAGGTGAGCACGATCAGCGTTTTCACAAACGGCAACTCGATACCAAAGCGGGGCAACACCACCACCAGGAATACGCCGGTAAAAATGGTGTTGATCGCAGAAATCCAGGCTTGTGCGAACACGACCCGACGAAACGCTTCGGCCAGACGGAAACCGCGGCTTGCAATCCCGGCGGCCAGCGGCGGTTGCACGACGCTCGGGATGGCGCCCTCCAGCGACAACAGACCGCCAATCACCATTCCCACCAGAATGTGCACCAATGCCCGCCCGAGTCCCGTGCCGGCCACCTGAAAGAACTGCGCGTGTTCGCGCAGCCAATGCACGGTGATCTTGCGGAGTTCTTCGGCATCGGTGGGCACATAGTCCAGCACCCAGGCCGGCAACTGCTGGCGGGAATGCTCAATGATTTCGGCCATGCGGGCGATCAACGCGGGCAAGCTTTCGTTGCTATCCCGCAGCAGTGCGGTGACGGCGCTGCCGGCGGCGACGATCCCCGCAATTACCGCAAAGGCGATCAAGGACACCGCCAACAGTCGTGGCCCTTCGCCCCACAACAAGCGCATGCGCAACCACGGGGTGAGCTGATTGACCAGCACAAACACCAGCAAGGCCGCGATGAGGGCCGGCAAGAGATGCAGATACACCAGTGCCAGCAAGAGAACGAGCGTGACACACCAAGCCGTGATGTCTTGTTGCGTGACCGGACTCTCGTTCATGGGTCCCTCCACCAGAGGTTGATGCTGCAATCAGGGGACAAAACTTGGCGCTTATTTGGCGCCGTCGCGAGGGTAGCTTTCGCGCGGTCGACTATACAGCACGAGGCGGCAAGCGTTGGTCTGCGCAACATCTTCGCCTATGCTCCAGCACCTCCTCCGTAGGAAGCCCGCAGACATGTCCCGCTCAGTCAACATCGATACTCCGACCGGCCGCATCGAGGGGTTCTGCGATACGCGCTTTGCTGGCGTTCTGCAGGCCTTTCACGACAACTTCCTCCAGCGTGATGAAGTCGGCGCCAGCCTCGCGCTTAACGTCGAAGGCCAAGTGGTCTGCGACCTGTGGGGCGGACGGGTAAGTCCAGCGGGCGAAGCGTGGCGAGAAGACACGGTGTGCACGGTCTTTTCTTCGACCAAGGGGCTGATGTCGCTCTGCGCCCATCTGTTAGCGGACCGTGGCAAGCTGGACCTCGACGCGCCCATTACCCGCTACTGGCCCGAGTTCGGCGTGGCGGGCAAGGAAAACGCCAGAGTCTCGATGACTCTCGACCACACGGTGGGTCTGCCCCACGTGCGGGAACCGGTCGCCGCCGGCGGCTTCTGGGATTACGACGCGATGGTCAAACGCATCGCGGCCGAACCCGCGTTCTGGACCCCAGGCACCCGGCAGGGTTATCACGGCATCACCATGGCCTGGACGGTCGGCGAACTCATTCATCGCGCGGCCGGCCAGCGTTTGGGCAAGTTTTTTGATGCTGAGCTGGCGCAGGCGCTGTCCGCAGAATGCTGGATTGGTCTGCCGCCGTCGCTCGAATCCCGCGTGGCGCCCATGATTGCCGCGCTGCCGGATAGCGACTGGCTCGCCAGCACGTTTATTCAGGATGCGCTGACTAATACCGGTTCACCGGCCAACCTGTTCCTGCGCGACTTCGCCAGTTTCGACGTCAACACCACTGCCTGCCACGCCGCTGAAGTGGGCTCTGCCAACGGCATCGCCAATGGCCGCGGGCTGGCGAGCGTGTATGCGCCATTCGCTAACGGCGGCATGCATCAGGGCCGTCGATTGATCGGTCAGGACGCGATCACGCGCATGAGCCGGGTGGCTGCGGCCACGCCGGATGACGCCACCCTGCGCGTGCCGGTGCGGTTCGGTCTCGGGTTTATGAAGAGCATGGACAACCGAAGGATCCCGGGCGTCGTGAATTCCAGCCTGCTGCTCTCCGAAGCTGCTTTCGGACACGTGGGCGCGGGCGGCTCGCTCGGCTTTGCCGACCCCGAATGCAAGCTCAGCTTTGGCTATGCGATGAATCGCATGGGCACGGGCGTGCTGCTCAACGAGCGCGGTCAATCACTGGTCGACGCGGTTTACACGGCGCTTGGCTATCGCAGCAATGCGGGCGGCGTGTGGGCCGTTTAATTTCTCTCTCGCCTTTCATTATCGGAGTCACTGCATGAGCACCCCTCGCGAATTCCCGAAAATCACCGAACAAGGACTGGATGAATTGCGCGCTCGCCTCGGCAAGCCCATCACCAGTCAGGCCGAGCCCTGGTGCCACGAAGCGACTCGCGACAACATCCGTCACTACGCGCATGGCATTGGCGACGACAACCCGCTGTGGTGTGTGCCCGAATATGCGGCGAAATCCGTACACGGCGGGATCGTCGCGCTACCGAGTTTTCTATTTGCGACCAGTCGCATTATCTCGGGCTATGTGGGCGGCCTGCCGGGCATCCACGCGATGTGGTCGGGCGCCGATTGGCGCTGGCACAAGCAGGTTCGGCGCAATGACGAAATCAGCACCGAAGCGGTGTTACAGGATTTGATCGAACATCAGACCCGCTTCGCCGGCCGCGCGATCCAACAGGTGTATCGCGTGTCGTTTTTCAACCAGGACGGCGACCGCGTGGCGGACGCCGACAGCTGGTGCTTCCGCACAGAACGCGACCACGCGCGCGAGAAAGGCACCAAATACGCCGAGGTCAAATCAAAACCGCCGCATCGCTACGCCGAAGAGACCTTGCGCGAAGCCTACGCGCTGTATGCGAACGAAGAGGTTCGCGGCAGCACGCCACGCTACTTCGAAGACGTCAACGCCGGCGATGAATTACCGGTGATGTTGAAAGGCCCCATGACGGTCACTGGTTTCATCGCCTATGCCCAAGGCTGGGGTGGGCTCTACATCAGGGCCAACAAGCTGGCGTGGAAACTGATCGATCAACATCCGGGGCTCGGTATCGCGAACCGCTTTGGCATTCCGGATTGTCCGGAGCGCGTGCACTGGGAGCCCGAGTTCGCGCTGGAAGTTGGCGCGCCCGGCGCCTACGACTACGGTCCGGAGCGCTGCTCCTGGCTCATCCACCAGCTCACCAACTGGATGGGCGATAGCGGCTTTCTGCGGAGCGCGCATTGCAAGATTCGCCGCCACAATCCGGAAGGCGACATCCTGTTCCTGAAAGCCAAGGTCGTGCGCACCTGGACAGAAGAGGGCCGCAACTTGGTGGAGTTGGAGCAAGCTGCCCACAATCAGGACGGCGAACTCTCAGTACTCGGCGGTGGCGTGGTGGAACTGCCTGCCCGCCGCTAACCGCCGCTTAGTGGGCGCCGCCGGCATCACCGGCGGCGTCCGGCACGTGCATACGTTCCGGTCGCGCCAGCCATACCAGTCCGGTGAGCGCGATGAACAACACCGCACAGGCGTTGAAAATATCGGTCGCCGCCAGCATGAAAGCCTGCTGATCGAGCAAGCGGTTCATCAAGGCGAGACTGGTCGCATCATCCATGGCCCCACCGACTAATCCGCCAGTCGCACGGCGGGCGGCATCCAGCTGGTCGACGATTCGCGCATGGTGAAACGCGGCGCGGCGGTCCCACATGGTGGTGGCCACCGAGGCACCGAAAGCACCGGTGGTGATGCGGCAGAAATTGAGCAGGCCCGAGGCTGAGGAAATTTTCTCCGGCGGGATCCCCTGCAAGGCGAGATTGAACAGCGGGATGAAGAACGTGCCAATCGCCGCGCCCTGCAAAATCGTGGGCCAGAGGATGGTGTCGAAGTCGGCGTTGGTGTTGAAGCGTCCACGCATCAACACCACGATCGCGAAGACCACGAAGCCGAAAGTAGCAAACCAGCGCGCGTCATAACGCTGAATATTCTTACCCACCCACGGCGAGATAATGAGCGCCAGAATCCCAACGGGTGCCATCGCGAGCCCGGCCAGCGTTGGCGTGTAGCCCATGTGCTGTTGTAGCCACAGCGGTAGCAGCACCAGATTCCCGAAAAACGCCCCATAACCAAGGGAAATGGTCAGCGTCGCGGCCCAGAAATTGCGCCGTGCGAAGAGACTCAATTCCACGACCGGATGGTCTTCGGTCAACTCCCAAATGAGGAAAAAGCAGAAGCCAATGGCGGCGACTGCCGCCAGTACGATGATGGTATTCGATTCGAACCAATCGAGTTCCTTGCCCTTATCGAGCATGGTTTGGAAACAGCCAATCCAGACCACCAGCACGATGAGCCCGATGACATCGATCGGACGCCGCGCCGTCGGCGCTTCCCGGCTACGGTAGAGCCACCAGGTCACGCCGGCCGCCATCAGTCCGACCGGGATATTGATGAAGAAAATCCAGGGCCAGTGGATGTTGTCCGTGATCCAACCGCCGAGCACCGGGCCCACGACCGGCGCGATGAGACTGGTCATCGACCAGATGGTGAGCGCCATGCCTGAATTTTCGCGCTTGAAACTGCCGAGCAGCATGGCCTGCGAAAGCGGAATCATCGGCCCCGCCACGACGCCCTGCACAATGCGCAGAAATACCAGTGATTCGATGTTGGGGGCCAACCCGCATAACCAGGACACCAGCGTAAACATGAGCACGCTGAGCACAAACAGCTTCACCATGCCAAAACGCTGGGCAAACCAACCGGTGAGCGGCAGTGAAATCCCGCTCGCCACGGCGAAGGAGGTAATCACCCAGGTGCCCTGATTGGGCGACACACCCAAATCGCCGGCAATGGCGGGAATTGAGACGTTGGCGATCGAGACATCGAGCACGTTCATGAACGTGGCGGTAGACAGCGCGATGGAGCCGACGACCAGCCGCCAACCGCTCATCGGCGGCGGCGGCCAGCTATTGGCGGCAGCCGCGCTCACGGACGGGCGGGAATTGCGCTGACTTTGCCGCGATTGGCGGCGATGATTTCGGCGATACGTTGCTCGGCCGCATCGCGCTGTCCGTCAAATACGCTGGTGTGGCTGAGATGCGGCTCTGCCGATGCCGAACCCAGCGGCTGACCGGCTCCGTCGTGGGTGTCGACATGCACGATGAGCGACAGCCCTACGCGTAAAGGTCTGGCCGCGACCTGCTCTGGATTGAGTTCAATCCGCACCGGGACGCGCTGCACGATTTTGATCCAGTTGCCCGTTGCGTTCTGCGCCGGCAGCAGAGCGAACGCCGCGCCGGTACCCGCAGCGAAACCCACGACCTTGCCGTCGTAAGCGGTCTCGCTGCCATACACATCAGCCAACACCTTTACCGGTTGGCCGATGCGCATATCGCCGAGCTGGACTTCTTTGAAATTCGCCTCAACCCACACATGCTCAAGCGGCACGATGGAGAGCAGTGGCGTACCGGGCTGCACACGCTGCCCGACCTGCACGGTCCGGCGGACGATGTCGCCGCTGACCGGCGCCGCTATCTTGCAGCGTGCCCAATTCACATGGGCTTCCCGCACACGGCTGGCGGCCTGGGCAACCGACGGATGAGCCTCAATGCTGGTGCCCTCGGTCATGGCCCGGTTCGCCGCCAAGCGCTCCTCGGCGGCATTAATCCCGGATTGCGCGGCACTGACAGCCGCGTTGGCGGCGGCTAATGCGGCTTCAGCGTGTTTCAATTCTTCCTTGCCAACGGCGCCACTCACCACCAGCGCCTTGCGCGTCGCAAAGTCGTCTTCCGCTTTTTTCTGCAGCGTCTGCGCCTGGGTGAGGTCGGCGCGACGCACGATCACGTCAGCAGCCAGCGTGTCGTTGGTGGCGAAGACGGTGCGGATATCGCGCACGGTGCGCGCCAGTTGCGCTTCGGCCGATTCGAGCGCGATGCGCGCATCCGCGTCGTCGAGTTCCACTACCGCTTGGCCGACGGCGACATGATCAGTGTCACGCACACTGACCTCGCGTACGGTGCCCGTAATCTGCGGCGTCACCGGGATGATATTCGCCGCCACATACGCATCATCGGTACTTTCGAAAAAGCGCAGGTGATACCAGTAGTAGGCGGTAGCGCCGGCCCCCGCCAACACCAGCAACGCGAAGAAAATCCCGAGCAGAGAGCGTCGTTTGTCGGCTTTTGAGTGGGCGATTGCGGGCTCGGCCATGGCGGGTCCTATGGGCTAGGCGCGGGAAAAGCGGTGCCATCGAAGCCACCGCCCAGTGCGCGTTTCAAATCAACGTCAAGTTGGTAGGCGCGAGCGGCGAGTAACACGCCGGCCCGCCGCTCTTGCAGCACTTCAGTCTCGGTCGTCAGTACCGTGAGGTAGCCGGTGAGACCCGCGCGGAAGCGCTGAAGTGCAATGTCATAGGCGCTCTCGGCGGCAAGTTGCGCCTCGCGTTGGGCTTTATTGCGATCGGCCAGCGCCCGAATCGAAATCATGCTGTGAATGACGTCCTGCATGGACGAGAGCACGGCTTCGTTATAGTCGGCAATTGCCATGTCGAGTTGCGCGTTTACAAATTTGAGCTTCGCCCGCAAGCGACCGGCATCAAATATGGGCAGTCTGATGGCTGGCGTCAGCCCGTATACCTGTGCCCCCTCTTCGAGCAGTGCGCCGAGACCCAAAGCGCTGAATCCCGCAAACGCGGCGAGATTTACGCTCGGATAGAACTCGGCCTTAACGGCCTCAATCCCGTGGAGCAGCGACGCCACGCGCTGCCCGGCAGCAACAATTTCCGGGCGGCGGGCGACCAGACTCGACGGGACGGTGGCGGGCAATGTCGGGCAATGGAGTTTGCTCGCCACGGGTGCCAGCGCGGCGACATCCGCCAGCGGCACCACCGCGAGTTTGGCAAGCGCAGCACGCGTGAGCGCAATGCGTTCATCAACGGCGGCGAGTTCGCCTTCGATCTGGGGAATCGCACCTTCGGCCTGACGTTGCTCCACTTTGGAGTCGAGCCCTTGCGCAACCCGCGCCAGCACCAGTTCAAGCACCTTCTGACGCTGATGAAGGGTGTCGGCGATCACTGCCCGCTCGGCCACGGCCTCCGCCAGCAGAAACCAGCTCTTCGCAATGGCGGTCGCGATCCCCATGCGGGCGGTGTAGGTCTCGATCTCCATAGCGCTGGTCTGCGCCTGCGCAGACTTCAGAATCGCAGCGTTTTTGCCAAATAAATCGAGCTCGTAGTTGAAATCGAGGGCGATGCGGTTGTCGGTCCGGTGTTCGCCTCCGATCGAGGGCGGTATCAGGCCCTTTTCGGAATAGCGCTGAAAAGTCGACTCCATGCCAAGGCCCAGTTGCGGCATCTGGCGGGCATTCGCGAATTCGGTACCGGCCCGCGCGACCATCAAGCGGGCCTGGGCCGTTTGAATACCCGGGCTGTCGGCAATGCCGTGCTCGATGAGCCGGTTCAACGCTGGCGAATCGTAAGTCTCCCACCAACGGTCTGAAGGCCAGGCGGAAAAATCAGCATCGGTAGTGGTTGCGGGCAGGGCGAGCGTTGCGCCCTGATGGTCGATGCCAGTCGACCGCACACAGCCCGCTGTCAGTAGCACCGTTACCAGAAGGCTGCCCAAGCGCAGCCGTGTCCTGCCCGTCATCGTGAACTGCTTCATACCGGGTCGATCGGCGCCTGAGGATTTCCGTTGTCTACCATCCTGGAAAGAAATCGTTTGAGTTGGCGAACTTCGCGCTCACTGAAGCCCGCAAGGTGAAGATTGAGCACTTCGGCGATCGCAAAGGGCACGAGCCCGATGGCATGTCGTCCATCTTCTGTGAGTTCCAGATGCACCAGACGTCGGTCGTGAGTGCTGCGCCGGCGCTTGATGAGTCCTTTGCGCTCCAGGCGATCCAGCATGCGGGTCACCGCCCCGGTATCGATATCCAGCGCGCGCGCTAAAGCTGCCGCGGTATCGCCCTTACCCTGCGCTACGAGCAGCAAAGGCCCCCATTGCAGGGCAGTGAGGTCCACACTCTGGACCCGGCGCTCCATATGTCGCTGTAGCGAAGCGTGAAGTCGACGCACGAGATAGCCGTAGGAATCGTCGACCGAATAGGTGGCCCCGGAGTAATGCGCCACAGGTTTGGGCACGCGCGGCGCGGCTGGCGCTTTAGCGCGCAGACGCGGGGTGACCAACTGGGTGGTGCGAGGCATGCCGAATTGTTCCTGCCTAAGCAGTGATTGTCAAAGCAGCATCTGATCTGACAATAGATCGCGACCCAGAGCGTAATGACAGCCCATCGGTAACGGCGGTAGAGTTTCGATGCCTTCTTTATCGTCATCAGCCAGGAGTGAGCGCGTTATGCATCAGGATCCCTTCACCACCTTTAAAGCTGGACAACGCGAAGGCTGGGCGCTATTCGCGCCGCTGGAAACGCTCACGACACCGCCTGCCGGCGCTCTGGTGGCTTACGCCGGCGTAAGCGCCGGCGCGCGGGTGCTGGATGTGGCCTGCGGGACTGGCGTGGTGGCGGTGTCAGCGGCGCGCCTCGGCGCCAAGGTCAGCGCGTTGGATCTCGCGCCAACCCTGCTTGAACGGGCGCATCAGAATGCTGCGATCGCCGCTGTCGATATTGAATTTACGGAAGGGGACGTCGAAGCCTTGCCGTTCGCAGACGCCAGCTTCGACATCGTGATCAGCCAGTTCGGCCATATGTTTGGACCACAACCCGCCGTCACGGTCCGCGAAATGCTCAGGGTCTTGAAGCCCGGCGGCCGGATTGCTTTCAGCACCTGGCCACCAGAATTGTTTACCGGATTGATGTTTTCTCTCGTCTCCCGCTACGTGCCGCCGCCGGCTAACGTGCCGGCCACCGTCCTGTGGGGTGACCCGGGGGTGGTGGCGGAACGACTCGGCTCGGCGGTAATCGACCTTGAGTTTGAGCGGGACGTCATGCAGAGCCCTTGTCTGAGCCCCCAACACTACCGAACCACCATCGAGGCAACCGCCGCGCCCCTGCTGAAGCTCGTTCAAAGTCTGAGCGACCAGCCCGCGCAGCTCGCGCAATTCCGGCGTGAACTCGAAAACCTCATTGCGCGCTTCACCCAACAGAACGTACTGAGGCAACACTTTCTGATGACCAGAGCCCATAAGCGCTAAGCCCACACTCGCAGCGGCGTTGGCGTTCCGGACTTACCAGGACTCCAATTTGGACCTGAGGTCGAGTTCAAACGTCCACGCACGCGGGGCTTGCTGGTGCAGAAACCAGTAGGCTTCTGCCAAGCCCTCAAGATCGATCAGGCGTTCTCCTGCCGCGGCAGCGAAGTCGGGAAATCGATTTCTCAGGATTTCCCCATCGATCCCGCCATCAACCACCACATGGCCGACGTGGAGCCCTTCCGGACCGCACTCCTTGGCCAGTGCTTGTGCCATCAAGCGCAGGGCGCCCTTTGCAGCGTTGAACGCGCCAAATCCCGCACGCCCCCGCAAGGAAGCGCTGGCGCCGGTAAAGATAAGGGTTCCGCCGGCTGGCAACATGTGGCGTGCGGCCTCGCGACCGAATAAAAAGCCACCAAAACACCCAATCCGCCACGCGGCTTCAAAGTAGCTCGCGTCCATTTCAAGCAATTTACCTGGTGTGTTATTGCCTGCGTTGTACACGGCGAGTGCGATTGGCCCGGTCTGGGCCGCCTGCCGGAACAGCGCTGCCACCGATGATTCGTCTGTGGCGTCAGCGACTGCGGACTCTGCCGAACCGCCGGCATCGATAATCGACGCCACAACGTCTTTTAGCCGCGATTCGGTGCGGCCAGCCACAACAACATGGAGTCCGCCCTTTGCCGCCCGCCGGGCGACGCTAGCGCCAAGTCCCTTGACTGCGCCAACGCCAATAACGATCGCTGTATTTTTGGAAGTCATGCAATTTCTCTCTCGATGGATGTTTTACAGCCCAAGTAATACTGGCCCAACAGAACGGCAACGAGCCGTCACAAAAAAGACGTCAACCTGTCACGCCATTTAAATACCCGAGGGCTACTTTCGGTTGCCTCTTATGCGCCAGTTCCTACCTGCGGGCATTGAACATTTCACCGCCTTACAGGCGCGCCTCAGCCGTCTTGAGAGACCCGGCCGGCAGCCAATCTTGGGGGTCGCATGCGTATCGCACTAGTCACGGATGCCTGGCAACCGCAGGTAAACGGGGTGGTCAGAACCCTCAATACCACCCTGCATTATTTAGGCCTCGCGGGACACACGGTAAAGGCGATTTCGCCGCTCGATTTCAGGACCATACCGTGTCCCACTTATCCCAGCATCCGCCTCGCGCTGTTTCCGGGTCGCCGGCTTCGCAAGATGCTGGCAACGTTCAAGCCCGAAGCCATTCATATCGCCACTGAGGGCCCGCTGGGGCAGGCCGCGCGCCGCTACTGCATCAGCAGAAAACTGCCGTTCACGACCTCATTCCATACGCAGTTTCCGGAGTACATCCGACTCAGGGTACCCATTCCAGTGGCCTGGACGTATGCCTTATTACGGCGCTTTCACAGTGCCGCAGTCCGGACCATGGTGCCGACGCCCACCCAGCGCGACAAGCTGGTGGGTTGGGGATTTCACAATTTGCGCCTATGGTCCCGGGGCGTTGATGTCGAGGTGTTTAACCCCGACGACCCGGTGGCCTACGACCTGCCGCACCCGATTGCGATCTACATGGGGCGAGTCGCTGTTGAAAAGAATATTGAAGCTTTTCTCGATCTCCCCGGGATACCTACGAAACTGGTGATCGGCGAGGGTCCAGATCTGGAACGTCTGCGCTCTCGCTACCCGGACTGCCACTTTCTGGGCCCAAAATTTGGACGCGATCTGGCGCGCCACCTGGCCGGCGGAGACGTCTTTGTCTTTCCAAGCCGTACCGACACATTTGGACTAGTGCTTTTGGAAGCGATGGCCTGCGGACTACCGGTCGCGGCCTACCCGGTGCAGGGACCAGTGGATATCGTCACTCAGGGTGAAACAGGTTTTCTATCTGAGGATTTAGGCCAAGCCGTTGCTATGGCGTCGGGCCTTTCACGAGAAGCCTGTATTGCGCTGGCGCGCCGTTACTCGTGGGCCAGTTGCACCGCAGATTTTGCTGGGTATCTCGCCCCCTTCGGCGATACCCGAACAATGCCTGGGAAGCCAGATTCCGCTACCGGCAGCGGGGCCACGCTGGAGCGCACTTCGTAAGGCGCAACCCGCGCGCCCAGCGCGGCGGTGAGAGCGACCGGGTCGTCATAAATGATGTGCTCGGGCACCTCGCCTTTGACGATAAGCCGTTCGCGGGTGTCAAACCCGTAGCTCCCAATCAGGCAGTCATAGCCGGCGGCCGACCCGGCGGTGTAATCGCCGATCTCATCTGCGGCCAACAACATTTCGCTGTATCGGGAGCTTCGCATCCCTGCCAGCACTTCGCCTTTTTTCACGCCAACGGGCAGAGGGATCACGAAATCGAGTTCAGCCTCGTCAATCCCGCTGCGGCCCAGAACAGTCCTGATAGTCGGGCCGGGATCCAGCGCGTAATTGCGACTCACCACACCGCAGTGGATTTGCGGATTGGCAATCATCTCGTTCAATAGATTGATGTATTCGGGATGCACACGTGCCGACTCAAGGTAGGCCTGCGTAAGCCGCTCGCGCAGTTTGCGGGTTTTCGGCAGGGTGAATCCCACCAAATTGGTCAGGAGTTCCTTTCCACCACCAAAATATTTAAGAAATTTGCGACGGTTTTTGAAGCGGAGTTCATCACCGATATCCAGACCAAACGCGTCCATGGTGTCGCGAATGATGGCGTACGAGTTGACTAGAAAGCCGTCGAAATCGAGCACCACAAGCAGGCGTTTTTTCATCTCAGCACTCGTCCAGCGTTCCTGAGCACGGATGTTCGCGGTATCGTGTGTCATCAGAATGACAATCTTACTCAATCGCTTGGCGCGGGTCAGTGTGCTCTTCACGGACATGACACTCCGGCGTCACACGGTTGTCACTAAGCGACCCTAGCGTGAGGCTCCAAGTAGCAGCGCTACGGCAACCCTGAGGATTTCACGCCGGTGACCCCGCTGACCGTTCGCGATCGCATCGACCAAACCTTGTTCGATGCCATCTATTCACGTTCCCTCGTCTACAACACCTGCTGGGAAGATCCCGCCGTAGATCGTCAGGCGCTGAATCTTGGCGCTGCCGACACCGTGCTGGTGATCACCAGCGCTGGCTGCAACGTTCTGGACTACGCACTGACCGGGCCACGCAAAGTTTTTGCGGTTGATGCCAATCCGCGGCAGACCGCCTTGCTTGAACTAAAAATAGCCGGCATTCGCCGGCTGCCTCATCAGGAATTCTTCAGAATTTTCGGCGAGGGGTTTCATGCGGAATTCAAATCTGTCTACCACGACGTGCTTCGGGCCGAGCTGTCACCCGCCGCCCGGCAATTCTGGGACAGACGCACAAACTGGTTCTCCGGGCAGCGCGGCGGTTTCTATTTCCACGGCCTGTCGGGCACCGTGGCGCGCATTTTCCGGGGTTACCTCCGTGTGAGGCCGCGGCTCGCCGAGCACATTAATGCACTGTTTGACGCCCCCACACTGGAGGCGCAGCGAGACCTGTATGAGCAAGAAGTAGCGCCCCTGTTGTGGACACGAAGTCTGAACTGGGCACTCTCCCGACAACTCACGCTTTCTATGCTCGGCGTGCCGCATCCCCAGCGCCGTGAAGTGGTGGCCCAGCACAGCGCGGGGGTGGCGGGATTTGTCCGTGATTCCCTGACTTATCTGGCGCATCACCTACCGTTCCGCGACAACTATTTCTACGCGGTCTACATCCGCGGCCACTACAGCCTTGATTGTTGCCCGGAATACCTCAAGCCTCTTGAGTTTGAGCGGCTTAAGGCGGGCCTGGTCGATTGCATCGAGCCGCATACCTGCACTGTCACCCAATTTCTGCACCGGAACTCCACGCCGATCTCGCGCTATGTATTGCTTGACCATATGGACTGGATGAGTTCCTACCTGCCTGCTGCATTGGCCGAGGAATGGGAGGCCATTCTCAATCGTGCTGCACCGAACGCCCGAATCATTTTCCGGAGCGCGCATGCGGAACCGCGCTATCTCGATCAGGTACAGCTACCCAATAACGGTCCCGCAATTCGCGACCTGCTGCGCTTCGACCCGGCGCGCGCGAAAGCATTGACCGAACAGGATCGTGTGCACACCTACGCGGGCTTCCATATCGCCGACGTGCCGGCCTGATGCATGCTTGGCTCTGAACTTCGAATTCTCTGGCATCTGCTCCGGGGTTTACCCCCGGCGGCCACCCATGCAGAGCAACTCGAACGATTTTATGCGCCCCAAGCCGGACGCTATGACGCCTTCCGCGAACGGCTGCTCAACGGCCGTGAAAACCTTGTTTCCAAGCTCAATTTGCGGGCTGGCGAGAGAGTCATTGAACTGGGCGCCGGCACCGGCCGCAACGCCGAATACTATGGGGCGCAAATCCTCCAGCTTGAGGCCCTTACGCTCGTGGATCTCTGCCCTTCGCTGCTCGCCAAAGCCCGTGAGCGGGTGGTGAAGTGGCCGAATGCCGAGGCAATCGAAGCCGATGTCACCGTCTGGCAGCCCGCACTACAGGCAGACAAGGTCTATTTTTCCTACGCGCTCACCATGATTCCGGACTGGTTTCTCGCAATCGATAACGCCATCAAGATGCTGCGCCCCGGTGGCCTGTTGGGCGTCGTTGATTTTTACGTTTCACGCAACCGCCCGAGCAGCGGTCTCGTCCGCCATCCGCTGTGGCAACGAAGCTTCTGGCCCCTGTGGTTTGGTCACGATGGCGTCAATCTTTCACCCGATCATCTGCCCTATCTGCGGTCAAAGCTGGTCACCGTCGAGCTCGAGGAACATCTCGGCGGGGTGCCATTTTTGCCTGGTCTGAAAGTGCCGTACTACGTGTTTGTGGGTCGTAAAGCCGGGGGCGATTGATGCATCAGGTGCGCTCGATATTTCTGTCGGATATTCATCTTGGGACGCGCGCCTGCCAGGCCTCCCGATTGCTGGAATTTTTGCGCCAACACGAAGCCGAGAAAATTTATCTGGTCGGCGACATCATCGACTTCTGGTCGATGAAGCGCGGCGTGAGCTGGTCCAGCGACCAAAACACCTTTATCCAGAAAATTCTCAAACGCGCCCGTCACGGTGTCGACGTGGTCTTTGTGCCCGGCAACCACGATGAGGTCCTCCGCGAACATGTGGGACTGTCATTCGGCAATATCCGTCTGGAACACGAGACCATCCACATTGCTGCCGATGGTCGCCGCTTCCTGGTGCTGCACGGGGATATCTTCGATCAGGCCACGCGCTTCTCTCGCGTGCTGACGGTGCTAGGCGACCACAGCTACGAATTGATGATGTGGATTCAGGGCATTTTGTCCTGGTTACGGCATTTGATTGGTATTGAAAGTCACTGGTCGCTCGCCGCATTCGTCAAACAGCGAATTGGCAGCGCGGTGCGTTTCATCCGGGGCTTTGAAGAGGTCGCCGCCCAACACGCTGTGGAGCGCGGTTTTGACGGCATCATTTGTGGCCACATCCATGCCGCCGCCTGCCGTGAGATTAGAGGTGTGCAGTATGTGAACTGCGGCGACTGGGTCGACAACTGCTCGGCAATTGTTGAGCACACGGACGGGCGTTTCGAACTGAAGCGTTTTGACGGGGCCCTCAGTCTTACTCCTGCCCAGGTGCCAGAACAGTCAGAGCAACCCGCACCCTCCGAGGAAGCCCAGGCGATAGCGAACAGCGGTCGCCGCTAAGCCTCGCCATCGATGCTCTGGCACGGCCGAGGCGGCCGGCTAACGTCCGACGTCAAGCTCCCCAAGCTCGACCCAGCCCGCCTTGCCGGCCACAACCTGATTGAGCCCTCACGCCTAATTGACCCTGCGACACGTCCGCCAGACACTGGCCGCGGGTCTGACGCGGGATGCTCACTATAAGTGCGGTCCGCGACGTCAGGTTATCTCTGCCGGCGTTCTGAGGAGTCGCTGCACCATGTCTATTCCTGCCCATGCTGCCTTGCCGTTGGGCAAGCCCGAAAGTAACCGATTTCAGTTCCTGGACCTGCTGCGAGCGCTCGCAGCGCAACTTATCGTCTGGCATCACCTTGCGTTCTATGGACCGCTATCTCATCGTGCCTGGAATCTAGCGCCGCGCTCGCTGGTTTGGCTGCATAGCCACGCCAGGATGGGAGTACAGGTTTTTCTGGTGGTTGGGGGCTTCGTCGCCGCTCAGCACCTGGCCAAGCTCAACACCTCGAGCTGGGGTAATTTCAACCAGGAAATCTCGCGAAGATACCGGCGGATCGGCGGACCTTACCTCGTCGTGTTAATCATGGCGGTCGCGGCCAATGCTCTGGCCGACCTCTGGATAGACCATCGCTCGATTTCAGCGCCGCCAACGCTCGGCCAGTTTCTCGCCCACGCCGTATTTGCGCAGGATGTGCTGGGCTATGAAGCCTTGTCTGCCGGTGTCTGGTATCTGTCGATAGACTTCCAGCTATTTGCCCTCACCCTTGCGCTGGCCACCCTCATCGCCAAGCTCCCGCTGTTCGCCAACACGGCGGACGGGGTGAATCAGTCCCGGCGCGCGCTCCAATGGGTTTTGGCCTTGCTGGCGGTGTGTTCGTTGTTCTGGTTCAACCGGGTGCCGGCATTAGACGTCTGGGCGGTCTATTTTCTGGGCAGCTACTTTCTGGGCATGTTGTTGCACTGGGTCCTCAGCGGCGCGCTGCATAGCCGAGCGCTGACGCTATATTTTTTGCTGATAGGAGTCGCCTTAGCCGTGGAATGGCGTCCCCGCCTGCTCGTGGCTGCAGGCACAGCCGGCCTCATCTTGCTCGCAGCCCGTAGCGGTCGCTTGCTGGACTGGCCGTCCAGTCCGCTTGTCACCTATCTCGGCAAAACGTCTTTCAGCTTGTTTCTGGTCCACTTCCCCACCTGTCTGGTGGTCAGCGCGTGGTTATTACGCAACGAGTTAAGCCCCGAACAGGCGCTGGGCGGCATGGTGCTGGCGTGGGCCGCCAGCATGGGGATGTCCGTCCTGCTTTACCGCTATGTGGAGGTACCGTGTCTGCGTCTCGTCAACCGCAGCAAGCTCAGTGACGGGATGCCGACGCGGCACGCCGCTCACTCGCCGCAAGCGCAGCCTTAACGGCTGCCAAAAGCGCGCTCTGGCCGAGGCCGAGTCGCGTCGACCAGGCCTGCCAGAACCCCAAGACCGCGCCGGGGTCCTGAGTAACATCGAGGCTCGCCGCACGCACCAGATCCGCCGCCGACAGCAGCGCGCCCAAACCTTCCAGCGTCGACCAGTCAGCCTCAGGCGCATGAGCGACCAGCGCCGCGAGCACCGCGGCCGGATTGGCGACGCCGCGATGCCGCAACAGTTCGCGCAGTTCGACCAGAGCATAGCGCTCGCCTTCCGGGGTCAGAGGGGAATGCGCCGCGAAATGCAGGGTTGCCGGGACCACCACTTCATCCGCCGGGTCTTTCATGACCACCGGCAACAGCACCACCGCGTGGACAATCTGTTCCGCCGCATATCCCGCCACTTCCTGCACCAGGGCCGCACGGGCGCCCGGATTGGTTCGCGGGATCGCGTGGGCATAGAGTTCGGCCAGCGGCGGGATGTCGTGCTCGTTGACCTCTTTGCCGTAGAGCATGAGGCAGTGCCGCAGCACATTGAGCAGGGAATCATCCTCGAGCGCTCGCCACTCGCCGCCGTGCAAATAAAACCGCACTTCCTGCGCCGAGGCCGGCGCCCATTCGCCCGGCGCCGGGCTGTCCTGCGCACCACCCTCACCCGGCGGCTCCGGCCACCAGAGGCTCGGGACGAGGCGGTCGGTGAGGAACGTGCGGAAATCCTCTACCGGGAAGTCCGGCGGCAGCGCCGAAGACTCACCCGCCACCTGCCAGGCCGCCAGCACTTCGCGCAAAGTCGGCCAGAGATAATCCGAAGCCAGCGCCTGCTGGCCCCGTGCGGGCGCGTCCACCGCGCCGGCCGCGGCGAAAATCTGGGTCGCAATTTCTGCCCGCTGCGCGTCGCTCAGTTGCTCGTTCAACAGCAATAGTTGCGGCGGGGTATCGCCGAGCTCGTTCAGCAGGGGCGCGAACACCTGCGCCGGATACCAGGTTTCGCCCGGCGTAAACCAGCCAATTTGCCGGACCCGTTGCGCGAACGGATCGAGCGTGGCGCGAATGAGCGGCTGGGCAACACCCGGCGCCGGTTCGCCCACCGTTGCCACCAAACTCACCACCGGCGCCAAGGCCTCGAGCCAGGCCACGGCAAAAAATACCTCAAGCGTCGCGCTTGTGAGTTCTTCGAAAGCCACCTCAAGCGGCGCTTCCAACAATTCCAGCGTGCAATGAACGGCCATCGCGACTCTCCTTCAGAACAATAGGGGCGGCCCCTTGGCCGGCCGCTGATTATGGCGACTTGGCCGCCGTCTCACGACCCCATTGCGGGGTGACAGGCGAACAACAGGAGTGGCAAGCTCTCGCCACCTCAAAACTCTGGAGCGTTGCCCCATGTCTGCAGCCCTGACCCAAGCGCTGGATAACGTATTGGCCAACACGGTCGCGAGCGCCGGTGGCACGCCGGGCGTGGTGGCGATGGCCACCGACCGCAACAGCAATTTCTACGAAGGGGCGGCGGGCGTGCGCCAGTTGGGCGCCGACGTACCGATGACCGTCGACTCCGTGGTGTTTCTCGCGTCCTGCACCAAGGCCATCACCGGCGTCGCGATCATGCAGCTGGTTGAAGAAGGCTTGCTCAAGCTGGAGGACGACGCCGCGCGCTACGTGCCCGACCTCGGCAAATTACAGGTGCTCACCGGCTTTGATGCCGCCGGCCAACCGCAGCTCCGCGCGCCGAGTCAGGCCATCACGGTGAATCACCTGATGCTGCATACCTCGGGCCTGGGCTACGCGTTTTTCAGCGCCGACGACGAGCGCTATCGCGAAGTCAGGGGCGTGCCGTCGATCCTTGCCTGCAACTACGACGCCATCCAAAGCGTGCTGCTGCACGATCCGGGTGAGGCTTGGACTTACGGCACCAACATCGACTGGTTGGGACTGATTGTGGAGAAACTGCGCGG
>CANFVX010000011.1 GCA_947450495.1 Gammaproteobacteria bacterium | reverse complement strand
ATCTCCGCTGTGGGCCGGTCACGGTCTGCTCAATGCGTTTGCGGGCATCGCCTGGCTGCCGCCGGCGGGCACCACACCGGACTCGCCCTGGTACCCGGCCGATCGCTGGCAGGAGCGCGCCGCGCTCGCCCTGGCCGACGTATCAGAGCGACCGACCTTGGCCGACGCGATTGCGCGGGAAAAACTCGCAGAGGCAGAGGCGATGCTCAAGGAAGGCAAGACTGCGTCGGCAGCCACCGCGCTGAGCGCCTGGCAGGAAGCCGTGCAGGCCCTGATTGCGACCACCAAGGCGTTACCGACAGCGCGGCGGCAGGTGGTGAACGCCTTGCTCGAGCAGCAATACATCGCCATGACCGACTATCAGGACCTGCCGCGCACCCACCGCGCTCCCTTGCTGGCGGCAACCCGATCGGTAGGGGAGGCCTGCCTCAAGCTCCTTGCCCAACTCTCTCAAAGTGAACGCGAAGGACTGTTTTTCCGCACTGAAGAAGTCCGCTGGTCGCTGGAGATGGCGGCGGCCGCAGACGCCCAAGGGCTTTAGCCAATGCGTGCGACACAAGCGCAGGGAAGCCGGTAAGCCTCTCGCGGGAACCCCGCACAGATGGCGGCACACAATTTAGGGTCAGGGTAAAAATTATTCGGTCTTACGCCGGTGCCAAGAATCTCTTTGAATTTTTACTCTGCCCCAAACGCTTCAAACTGAGCGAGTTTTTACTCTGACCCCAAACTCTCGGGTTCGAGATACCGTTCGCCCTGAGCCTGTCGAAGGGCGAGTACGAAGGTGCGCGTTTAGGGTCAGCGCAAAAATGATGCGGTCTTACGCTGATGCCAAGTGTCTCTTTGAGTTTTTACCCTGCCCCTAAAATCCTAACTGCGTAGACTGTGACGCGTAGCCCTACTCGGGATCCATACGCCAATGATCTGGCTCCAGTCAGTGCTCGCGCTGCTCGGCCTGCTCCACGCTGCCGCAGCGTATTTCTATTTCAGCAAGCACAACCGCGCGCTGCCGTGGACAATCGCCTGGCTAAGCCTGAGCGTGGTTTGCACGAGCTTCTTGCCGCAGTGGCCTTACCCGAGCCTTGGCCTGTTTGCCGGTGCCGTAGTGGCGTGGACCCTGTGGTGGGGGGCGATCCATCCCTCGATTGCCCACGACTGGATTGTGGAGAACGAACGTCAGGCGACCGGCGAGGTCGTCGACGATGCGGTCACCATTCACGACCTGCGCAATTTTCACTGGCTGGGACGGGGCGAATTCACGCCGCGCTGGGAAACCCGACGCTACGCGCTCGCCAAGCTCTCGGCGGTCGATCTTTTCGTCTGCACCTGGGGCGACCCGCGGATTGCCCATTTGATCGTGAGTCTGGTGTTTGACGATCAGGCCCCGCTGGCCTTTTCCATCGAGACTCGCCGTGAGACCACCGAGCGCTGGTCGATGCTGGCTGGCTTTATGAGGTCCTACGAACTCATCGTCATCGCCGCCGACGAACGCGATGTCGTCAGGCTGCGGACGAATGTCCGTCGCGAGCAGGTGGCGCGCTATCGGCTGCGCACCACGCCGCAAATGCGCCGCAAACTGTTGCTGGCGTATGTGGCGGAGATGAATGCGCTGGCTCAACGGCCGCGCTTCTATCACACCGTTGTCAGCAACTGCACGACGGAAGTCATCCGCCTGCTGCGGGCTGCAGGACGACGCCTGCCCCTGGACTGGCGGATTCTGGTGTCCGGCAGTGTGCCGGACTATCTGCATGAACTTGGCCTGCTTGAAGACCAACGGCCGATGCCGATGGTGCGAGCCAGTGCGGACATCAGCGCGCGGGCGCTGGCCGCCGAAGGCGACCCGGCGTTCTCGCGCCTAATCCGGACAGTGGGTTCAAAGACGGACGAACAGAACACGCTTTAGCGAAGTTCCCTAACGGGCGGGCCAGCGCACGTAAAACCGTCCCTCAACTCAGCGGGCTGATCTTCACTGCCAGACGCCCCTCAAGTGCCAGCGTCAGGCCCAACTGGCCGCGGGGATCGGCAATACCCTCGCCTTCGCGCGTGCCCTCGCAGCGATAGCGAACGCCGGGTCGCAGCTGGCCTATTCCCAGATTCACCACGCCGCCGCCGCGCCCCGGATAGCACACGGCGTCCAGCGCCACGCCATCGCTTACCGCGCGCGCGACCAGCAGATCGGGATAGTTGGCCTCCGCGATCACCGGCCCTTCGCGCCAAGGCTTGGGCATGCCGGTGTTCACGAGATCGGCCAGCGCATTGGCGCGCCCGAGGCGCGTCTTGAGCAGAAAGGCGTGCGTCCAGATAGAACACCCCGGATAGCTCAGCACGCCACCGGCGTTATGCGTGGATAAGGCATTGGTGTGCTGACGAACGGCGGCCAGCGCGGCGTCATCACCCAGTTCCGCCGCGGCCATGCCCAGAGCCCCCAGCGCATAGGCGGTGTTAAAGCGATAGTTGCCGGGATCGAGCCAGGGCTTGAGCGGCAACAGCTCCAGCGCACCGCCGCGCTCGGCAAACAGTTCCGCGCGAGCGACCGCCCACAGTCGACGCGCCAGATCGGGAAACACCGCGTGCATCCAGAAGCAGAAAATGGCGTCTTCTTTTGATGACGACAGACCCGGGATGGTGAAGCCGGTGCGGGTAGAGCGAATCAGCACCATGTGCCCGTCGACGTCGATGAACTCGCGCTCGAGATGTCCGCGATAGCTGGCTTCGATGTCGCGCCAGTAGTGCGTGCCGTGCTCACGATCAAAGGCCTTGATACCCACTACCGCCTGGTTATTGCAGAGCGGGTAGATCCAGTTGGGCTCGCAGGGAAAAAGACAAAACGGCGAGGCGGCTTCATTCGCCACCAGCTGACGCACGATGCCCGGATAGTCATGCACGTAGCGCTGGCCGCCCGCACCCTCAAGCGTAATGGCGCCGGCTTGCTGGTAGCGCAGATCGCCGGTCACGGCTTCGTATAAGCCGAGTTGGGCCGCATACCAGCCCGAATACATCACGTTGTCGCGCGCCACCGGATCGGCGTTGGTGCTGAAGTTGCCCCACAGGTTTTCCAGTCCCCAGTACTGCCAAACGCGGCGGGCCTTTTTCTTTTCGATGAGATTGCGCTGCGCCTCATGCAGCCAGGCATGCATCGCGGGCAGATGTGTGTAGCTGGCGAGGCTCAGCACATAGCCAAGATTATTGATCTGATAGCGCAGCGCGCTGGGCTGGAACTGCTCGATGATGTCGAAGCCGTCGAAGGCGTCTACCGGCTGGAGTGCGCGATCGAGCGCGAAGCGGAGCGCCGCGAGATCCTCCGGGCTCAGTTCCCCCACACGCGGCAGTGAACCGACGCCGGAGAGCGGCGTCGCAACGGCCGGCCAGTCGGTAATCGTGGCATTGCGGGTGACCAGCCGCGCCTTGCGCGCCTCAAGGTTACGTCGGAACTGTCTAACGCCTGCAATCAGCGTGGTCGCCGCCAGCGCGCTCACGATGAGCGAAGACCCCGCCAGCGTTTGCTCGTGCGCCATCGCCCAGGCCGCAATCGCCGAACCCAACCACGCTACCAAGGGGGCAAGCTGGTTGCCCGTGCCAAACCACAGGAGCAGCGAAATCACGAACAGCAGGAACGACAACAGCAGGCAGCCCACATGCGCCAGCACGCTCGGCCAGCCGCCGGCCGCGAAATGCACAAAGCCGCCGCCCGGAAACACCAGCCCCAGCCCAAACGCTTGCGTGCCGGAACTTTCGCCTGTTTGCGCGAGGAGCAGGCCGACCAGCGCGAGCACGCCGTAAACCAGCGCACAGCGGCGCAGGAGGCCGCGAGTAAGTGGGCCGAGAGCGTCGCTGCGAACCGGGATTAAAGGGCTGGCGATATTCATACCTTGACCTCGACTTCGGACTCACGAAACAAGCGCCACTCGGAAGGATCTGCACCGGCCTTGCGCGGCCTCACCAGCAAGGGTCCCAACCAGGGCAGACGCGCCAGCCTGGCCGAAATGAAAGCCGCGATGGCGCCACCGATGACACAGCAGATCATGCCCCTCTCCCCTGCTCTAGCCCTTGCGGATCGCCGTCAGCGCCACGCCGTCGGCAATCAATTTCTCAATTTCCTCGCTGGAATAACCCGCTTCGGCCAGCACCGCAGCCGTATCAACGCCGAAAGGCTTCGGCTTGCTGCGCGGGCTGGCCGGCGTGCGCGAGAGCTTTACGGGATTGCCCACGTTCCGCCAGCCGTCTTTCTCCCACACCATGCCGCGATGCTTGGTGTGCGGATGCTCCATCACATCCGGCACTTCCATTACCGCGCCGGACGGCACGCCGTTTTCCATCAGCTCCACCGAGAAGGATTCGCCGTCGCGGTCTTTGGTGAGTTCGCGCAGTTCGGCTTCCAGCGCGGGCTTGTTGGCCACGCGCTCGGCGTTGGTTTTGAAGCGCGGGTCGTCGGCCAGTTCTGGCTTGCCCAGCATCTGACAGAGCTTGCGGAACTGACCGTCGTTGCCGGCGCCAATCACGATATTGCGACCCTTGGTGGGAAAGTTGGCGTAGGGCGCGAGATTGCCGTGGCTGTTGCCGTGAAGTTTGGGCTTCACCCCGCCCACAAAATAATTGGGCGCGTGCGGCTGATGCAGCGCCACCGCGCTGTCGTAGAGCGTGGCGTCGATGAACTGGCCTTGGCCGGAGCGGGTGCGCTCATACAGCGCCATCAAAATGCCGATGCAGGCGTTCATCCCGGTGGAGAGATCGACCACCGGTACACCGATGCGCACCGGGCCACTGTCGGGTGAGCCGTTCACGGAGACGAGGCCCGTGGTCGCCTGCACCATCGCGTCGTAGCCTGGAAAACCACCCAGCGGACCATCGGCACCAAAGCCGGACACGCGGGCGTGAATGAGGCGCGGGAATTGTTGAGACAAGGTCTCGGCGTAGCCGATGCCCCATTTCTCCATGGTGCCGGTTTTGAAGTTGTCGATGAGCACGTCCGCCTGCGCGAGCAGTTTGAGCAAGACTTCGCGCCCTGCCGGCACCGATAAATCCAACGCAATCGTGCGCTTGTTGCGATTGATACCGGCGAAGTAGGCGGAGATGCCTTCAGCGTCGAAAGGCGGGCCCCAGCCGCGCGTTTCGTCGCCCTGCGGCGGTTCTATCTTGATCACTTCCGCGCCGTGGTCGGCCAACATCTGCCCGCAGTAAGGGCCACCCAACACACGCGACAGGTCGACCACCTTCACGCCTTCCAACGCTCCGGACATTGCGCTTCACTCCTGAAAATTCGAAACAAACCGGCGTGCGCGCCCCATCCAGCAGATTGACCACCGCGCTCACCACCACTCCGCGGCATAGTGCCACCGAATCGATCGGGCGCCCATTTGCAAGGCAACGTGCTGGATTCGAGCGCTGGCTGCTCGCACACTTGGCCTCAGAGTTTTTAACCCGTAGTGGCCATGTCTGACCCCCAGCCCCTCGACCTTTTTATCGATACCGTTGTGACACCTCTAGCGCCGCTGCTGGTGGTCGTCGATCAAGCGTCTCGCCTGCGGGCACTCGATTTTGTGGATTACGAAGCGCGCTGTACGCAACTGCTTCGCCGCCACTACGGGGCAATCGGCGAGGGCTACACGCTGCAGGCAGCGGCCTGTCCGTCAGCGATTAAGGCAGCGCTGGCGGCTTATTTCGCAGGTGAGTTTGCGGCGCTCGACGAGATTCAGGTGGCCACAGGCGGCACGGCGTTTCAGCGTGAAGTGTGGGCGGCACTACGCCGGATCCCGGCTGGGAGCACTACCAGCTACGGCGCGCTCGCGATCGAAATCGGCAGACCGCAAGCCGTGCGTGCGGTGGGTCTCGCGAACGGGGCTAACCCGATTGGCATCGTGGTGCCCTGCCACCGGGTGATCGGCGCCAATGGCAAGTTAACGGGCTATGCCGGCGGCCTGTCTCGCAAAGCCTGGTTGCTGGCGCATGAAGGTCACGGCGGCCCTACGCAGCCGCTGCTGGTATGAACACCATGGGTGAAGCAAGCGTGCCCAGCCCGTGGGGCTTCGGGCTGACAATGTGTCTGGTCTATGGCGCGTTGTACTGGGCTTACGGTCTGGTGCCCGACCACTGGCTCGCGCAGAGCGCCTATCCCTCCCTATTTACCCATCCGGGCGTCGCCATCATTCAGTGGCTGGAACCCGCCGCGCAGGTGCGGGCCGAGGCGAATCAAATCATCACCAGCAGCGTGGCGCTGGAAGTGGTGCGCGGTTGCGATGGCAGTGGCGCGCTCTTTCTATTGCTGGCGGCCTTGGTCGCCGCCGAGGGGGTGCGCTGGACGGCCCGCGCTTGGGGCGCGTTAGCGGGTGCGCTCATGCTGTACGGACTTAACGAAGCCCGTCTGGTCGCGCTTTATTTCGCAGCTGTCCATCGACCGACGTGGTTCAACAGCCTGCACGAGTACTTCATCCCCAGTTTGCTGGTGATGAGCGTGGGGCTGTTTTATTTCGGTTGGACCGCGCTCGCGGGAAGCTCATCAAGCGCTGAAAGTTAGCGCCTGCGCCCATCCCCGGGAACCGGCGCGCAGCATCCCCGCGCTACCGGCCCCCGGGGCAAACCTGTTCGGGTTTGGCTGAGCGGAAGGCCGCATCAGCGAGTGGCTTGGTGGGGGCTGAGTCTGTTGACAGAAAGTGACGACGAACCGTCAGGGAGATGAAGTTTCCGTGACGCGTTGCCGCGCCCTTGCAGGAATCAACAGACGGCGCGCCAGTAGCGTGGGCAGCACGCCAGCGAGCACTGATAACAGCCAACGCCCGCCGCCCTCCATGAACACCAGAAGGCTGAGGAGCCACGGCGGCGGCCGGCTAATGCCAAGACTTTCGGCGGTGGTTTGCAGATCCATCTCGACCAGTCCCAGCAGGTGAAACACCGCCAGCGTGATCGCAAAGGCCCACGCCATTGGCGCCGCAATCGCCAATCCCACTGCGCGCTCCCGCCACGATCTCACGGGCACCGCGAGGCTAACGCTGAGCAAGATCAGCAAGGGCACCAAGGCATGCGCCACGCTCATTTGCGGGGTGATGGCAGTGCCCGTCGGAATGGCGAGTTCGCTATTGAGCGGCAGAGGAATCGCAACGGAAGCATCCAGCATCAGGGCCGCATCCGCGCCCGCCGTTACGAGCTGCACGCTGGAGGCCAACCGGGGTTCAAGCCAATGCACGGCTTCGGTCATCAAGCCCGTACTCGCGGCAAACAGCGTCGCGCCCTGCCAAAAACCAAGCCCGGACAGCAGCGTCCAAGCCAGCATCAGCCGCAGGGCGCAGGCGGCGCGCGGCGTTAGCAAAGCCATAGCGACAAGGAGTTCGGCGATGACGAGACACTCATAGCTAGCCTTCGTGGCCCGGGATTTAGGGCACACGAAGTGTAGCCGGGGACTAGAGTCGGAGCGACTTAGCTCGCGCTGATCTCAATCTTGCGGGTTTGTGGCTCGGTCCCGGCACGGCGCGGCAGTGTGACGGTCAGGACGCCCTTCTCAAATTTGGCGGCTATCTGTTCCCGGTCGACGTCCTCTGGCAGCCTGAAGCTGCGCTCAAAGGCCCCGAACTGCCGCTCCCGTAGGTGATAGCCCGCCACCGGCCTGCTCGTGGTGGTGTCCTGCTTTTCACCGCTCAAGCACAGGCTGTCGCCGCGGACTTCCACCCGGACGTTGGCCTCCGCGAAGCCCGGCAGTTCTGCGGTGACTTCATAGGCTTGCTCGCGCTCCACCAGATCGACGCAGGTCGGAACGCCCGTCACCCGCTGGCGTAGGGATTCGAAATCGAACATCGAACGCCGAAACGGCGATCGCACCAGATGCCAGTCGAAGTCCTCGAACAGGCGGTCGACTTCACGCCGCAGGGTTTCAATGGGATGCCACAGCCCCGAGCTTTCATCCTTGGGCGGGGCGTTCACCGGGATATTGGTTTGCTGTTCAGTCACGAATTCCTCCTTGTTACCGATGCGAAGGGAGACAGAGTCCTCACAGTCGGGAATGGGCTTCCACCGCGCGTTCGCGGCCGATCAGGCGTCCGATTTCCCCAAACTCCTCGGCCATGAGTTGCAGCAGATCGTCCAGGGTGACGATGCCGATCAGCAGGCCGGAGTCATCAATCACCGGCAGCCTTCGAATGCCCTTGGATCGCATGAGTTGAATCGTCTCAAACACACCCTGCTCGCCCGGCACGGTCACCAGTTGGCGATACATCACATCACCCACCGTGATGACTTCGGCGTCGAGTCCAAGCGCCACGACGCTAATCACGATGTCGCGGTCGGTCACGATGCCAACCGGCATCTTCACGCCGTTGGTGCTCGTGACCACCACATCGCCCACATGGTGCTCTCGCATCAGGCGCGCCGCTTGCAACACGCTTTCCTCGCGGTCGATTACCACCACCCGGCGATTACAGACTCCTGCTATCGACATATTGATGTCCTCATTCGGCTGGCTGGCCCCTCAGGGCGGTGACTGCCTGGTGCGCAGCCAGGCGAGAATTTCGGCAATTTGCCCACGCGCAATGCTCGCTGGCGCCGACGACTCGTTGCCGTTCGCCGGGGCGAACACTTCACCCCAGATTGGCATCTCCCGACCCCCGTGCGCCGGCAGCAACTCAAGCCCGCTGATCTTTTCGTACGCCGGCCAGTAGGGAAAAATGCCGCCATTGCGCGCCGCGAGTTGCGTCAGGTTCGTGGGCGGTGTGCGCAAGAGTGTGGAGAAAGGCCCATCCCCGGCCGCCCCGGGCCCATGGCAGACCGCGCAATAGTTTCGATAAAGCTCGCCCCCGGTCCGGACGCTAATGGAAACATCTGCGTCGCCACTATCTGTCGCAGAGGCGATCACACTCGCCGTACCAAGCGCCATGCCGATCACCCACTGGCACCAGAAACGAATTGATTGAGGCACCAGATGAACCCTCTCCAACATGGCAGCGCGGACCTCAGTCTCTTGGAAAATCCCGGGATGCCGTTTGATCGGCGGCAACAAAGTGCGACAAGCGGTGGCCCGGTTTTTCCCGGAACGGTCACAGAGACTTCATAGAGTGACAGGCAACTTCGAACACACTTGGCAGCGAACGCCCCACCCGGGCAGCGAGCCCTTACCACCAGCCGGACTGCAATGATCGATAACTGCGCCAAAATCCTTGGCTCTGAGACAATTGACGCCTCAGCATTACTGTTGCCGCGTCCGCGTTCGATAGCCTTGGAAACGGGCACGGGTCCGCTGGCCGGACTCATCAAAAACGCGCTGTTATATCCGGTATTTCAGCCTATCGCCGCGCTGGATGACGGCACGCTGTACGCCCACGAAGCCTTGATTCGCGGCCCGGAAGATTCCTTGCTTCATACACCGGACACGCTCTTCATGGCCGCCCGCATGGAAGACCTGCAGTTCGAGTTCGAAACCGAAGCCCTCATTCTGGCTATTGAAAGCTGGATTGAATGGCAAACGCCTGGCCGCCTGTTCGTGAATATCGGCGCCGACGTGCTGGTAAATGTGCTGAACAAACTGGGGATTGAAGCCCTGCGCCGCACGCTCTGCGACACGGATATGAAGCCCCGCCGTCTGGTGCTCGAGATCACGGAGCACGAGCGCGTACAGAATCTCGGTGCGCTGGCCAAGACGGTAAATGACCTTCGCACGCTCGGCGTGCAGTTCGCGCTGGACGATTTTGGCGATGGCCATTCGAGCTTGCGCCTGTGGTCGGAGATCAAGCCCGACATCGTCAAAATTGATAAGTACTTCACCCGGGACATCGCCAACCATGCGCAAAACCTGCAGACCTTGCGGGCGTTGATGCAAATCGCGGAAGTGTTTGACACCCAACTGGTGGCCGAAGGCATTGAAACCGCCGACGACCTGCGGGTGCTACGGGACATCGGCATCAGCTACGGGCAGGGCTATTTTCTCGGTCGGCCGCATCCCTCACCGCAGAACACACATCTCGAAGCCGTCAGCGCACTGAAGGACCGGCGGGTATCGGTATTCCCGGCCATGAAGCGCCACGCAACGGGTGCTCGCGGACGCGCTATCAGCATCATCAATGCGCCGGCGCTGCCGGTCACCACCACCAACAACAAGCTGGTGCAGATGTTTCTCGAGCATTCGGAACTGCATGCGATCGCGATCGTCGACGAGGCACAGCGCCCTATTGGGCTGGTGAACCGTCATCAATACATGACGGCCGTCGCCCGTCCGTTTTTCAAGGAAATTTTTGGGCGAGAAAACTGCATGACACTCGCCAATCTGAGCCCTCGCGTGATCGAGACCGACCCCGATCTGGACGACCTGCTCGAAATCCTCACCTCGGCCGACCAGCGCTATCTGACCGAAGGTTTTATCGTGACCCAGAACGGCAGCTACGCGGGTTTGGGCACGGGCGAGCAACTGGTTCGCTCGGTGACCGAAATGCGGATCGAAGCGGCGCGACACGCTAACCCGCTGACTTTCCTGCCCGGCAATATTCCGATTAGCCAACACATCGATCGCCTGCTGTTGAACGGCGGCGAGTTCGTTGCCTGTTACGCCGACCTCAACCACTTCAAGCCCTTCAACGACCAATACGGCTATTGGCGTGGCGACGAAATGATCCGCCTGCTGGCCCGCGTTGGTGTCAACAACTGCGACCCACGCAATGACTTCGTGGGCCATGTGGGCGGCGACGACTTCATCTTCCTGATGCAAAGCACCGACTGGGAAACCCGCTGCCTGCGCGTGATCGATGAGTTCAACCGCGACGCGGTGCTGTTATTCGACGACACCGCCCGCCAGAACGGCGGCATCCACGGCGAAGATCGCCACGGCGTCATGCGCTTCTTCCCCTTCACCTCGCTCGCCATCGGCGCGTTGCGCGTAAAACCCGGCAAGTACAAATCCGCTGAAGCGGTGGCCAACGACGCCGCCCACGCCAAACACATGGCAAAACTGGGTGGTCAGGGCCTCGCAATCGAATGAGATAGCGACTCTGCCGACACTGAAGTCGACGCCCCCTTGATATCTACACCGCCCCCGCTCTAAACCCGCCCCTGCCTAAAACCCTTTCCCCTATAGGGAATGCGAGATCTGGCCGCTAAGCGAGCATCGGCCGCTGAACCTCTCACGCGCGCATCGCGCGAGACCTTGGCCATTTCGATTGGAGTATTGGTATGAAGGAACTCACCCTCAAACAAATTCTGCTGGGCATTGTGCTGATGCTGGGCAGCGTATGCCTCGTCACGCATTGGCTGGATCAACGCAACTTCGACGAAATCGACACTGCGACCGAAGTCAGCCGCCAGACTTTTAACGCGGTCGAGTCCCTGAAGGACGCCCGCTTCCACGTCGTCCAGATCCAGCAGTTCCTGACCGACATCAGCGCGACGCATAACGAGGACGGCTACGGCGAAGCCTCTGAAAATCTTGATCGGGCGCGCGCAGACCTCGCCAGCGTCAAACAGCTGATCCCGACCCTGAGTCCCGAAATCGACGCGGCGGGCAAGGCGCTCACCGCCGTCCACGAGGCCGGGGTGGCCATGGCGAAGGTGTACATCAGCCAAGGCATGGACGCGGGCAACCTGTTGATGCAACGACCCGTGGACGGCTTCGACGCCCGGGTGGAGGCGCTGTCAGAACAGCTGGATGGGCTCACCGAAAAACTGGGTGCCCGGCTGAAAGAGGCCGAGGACCGTTCGGCCAGCGCCGACCATCAGGTTCGCAACACCGTAATGGTCGCGCTGTGGGTCATGACCATCCTGCAGGTGCTGTCCATGTTCGGCCTTTATCAGCGCATCGTGCCGGCCTTGCGCCGCTTGCAGAACGCGGTTGAGGCGGTTCGCGACGGGCGCGGTGATGAAGAAAGCATGCAGGGCCTGAAAGCGGAATTTCGTGCCATCGGCGAAGCGGTAGACGCCATCATCGCCAACAACAAGGCGGCGCGTGATGCTGAAATCGCCGACGCCGCCGAAACCTTGCGGGCGAATCGCGAAGCCGCCGCCGAATCCCAACGCATCGTGCAGGCCCTTGATACCGCGAGTTCCAGCGTGGTGCTCGCCGACAACAATCATCACATCCTTTACCTCAATCGAACGGCCCAAACCCTCTTCACACGGAGCGCCGCAGAGCTCCAACAAGATCTGCCTGGCTTCAATCCCGCCCAACTGATCGGCGCCTCCTTGGCAGTCTTTCATGGGAACGGGACACCGCCGGCGCTCATGCAAAGCGCGTCGTCGTCCAACGGCGAGGCCCTACGCCTTACCATCGGTGGACGAATTTTCAGGGTGGTCGTCAATCCGGTGCTCGATTATGACGATACGCGCCTCGGCACCGTACTCGAATGGACGGACATGACCGAGGAAGTGCGCGCCGAGAGCCAGATCGAACATCTCGTCGGCCAAGCGGTGGCCGGTGAACTCGCCGCCCGTATCGACACCCACGCCTTGGGCGAGGGCTTCCTGCAACGCCTTGGCGCGGGCATCAATCAGGTGCTCGATTCCATTGCGGCACCGATTAGCGAACTGAAACGCGTGATCGAAGGCCTCGCGCATGGCGATCTGGACGGCCGCATGCAGGGGCACTATGCCGGCGATTTTGCCGAGTTGCGGGACGCGACCAACAGTAGTCTGGAAAGCCTGAGCGCAACCATGGGTGAAATCCGCACCGTGTCCGGCTCGATTCACGGCGCGGCGAGCGAGATTTCAATCGGCAATCAGGATCTCAGCCAGCGCACGGAAAGTCAGGCCGAAAACCTGCAACGCACCTTGCGCAACATGGTCGCCATTACCGACACCGTCCACGAAAACGCAGAGCATTCGCGCGATGCCGACAACCTCGCCCAGCGCGCACGCACGCAAGCCACCGAGGGCGGCGAAGTCATCGGTTCTGCGGTGCTCGCGATGAAGGACATCAGCAAGACCAGTCAGAAAATCGCCGACATCATCTCGATGATCGAAGAAATCGCCTTCAAGACCAACGTGCTGGCGCTGAACGCGGCTATCGAAGCCGCCCGCGCTGGTGCGCAGGGGCGGGGCTTTGCGGTCGTCGCTGCCGAAGTGCGCAATCTGGCCGAACGCAGCGCGCAGGCGGCGCAGGAAATCACCGCGCTCATCGAGGACAGCTCACAGGCGGTAGCGCGCGGCTCGCAACTGGTCACCGCCAGCGGCAGCACGCTGAATGAAATTATTGAATCCGTGCAGCAGGTCAGTGAGCTGATCGGTCAGATTGCGATCGCTTCGGTTCAGCAGTCGGGCAGCCTGCAGGAAATTCGGGAAGCGATTACCCGAATTGACGATGGCACCCAGCAAAACGCGGCACTGGTGGAAGAAACCGCTGCGTGCAGTTTGTCGCTAGACGACCATGCGCAAAGCCTGTTTGCGCTGGTCGGTCGCTTCGGTAAGCAGTAAGACCAGAACCAATCACTGCGCCGGCGACGAGGCCGACGCAGTGATGATCAAGCCTTAAGCGAGTGCCTCGCTTTCGTAGGCCGCGCTATCACTCTGCGTAGTGGCGTGGCGGAAGGCATCCATCGAGTTCGGCCACTGGGTGACAAAACGCCCGCTCGCCGACTTGTAGTAGTAGTCGTTACCGCATTCGGCCTGCCACACCTCAACACCCCGAATTTCTGCCTGAATCCGCTCGTTGAAGGCCTGCATGACGTCGGGCTTCACATCAATCCAGGCCAAACGCTCGGCATTCGCCCGCTCAACCTGACGCACGATGTAACCCACCTGCTGCTCAATCATGTAGAGGATGCAGCCCTGATTGGTATTGGGGCCGTAGAGCATGAAGAGGTTCGGGAAGCCGGCGGTGGTAATGCCGAGATAGGCTTGCGCACCATCGCTCCAGGCCTCATCCAGCGATTGGCCGTTGCGGCCGTTCACCTTCAGCGCGGCGAGATATTTGGTGGTCTTGAAGCCCGTGGAGTAGACGATAACGTCGACTTCGCGGGTCTGGCCATCGACGGTGCGAATGCCGGTTTCGGTGATGGCTTCGATGTCATCGGTAATCAGGTCGACGTTGTCGCGGTTGAAGACCGGGAAGTAGACGTCGGAGAACAGCGGCCGCCGGCAACCAAACGGGTGATGCGGCGTGAGCTTGCGGCGGGTCTCGGGATCTTTGACCTCGGCCAGACGCTCCATGCCAGCGCGTTCAATGCCAGCCAGCACTTCGCGATCGTTAAACGTGCACAGCGTGTTCCAGGTCTTGTAGATCTCCTCGCGGCTCCGCAGGACCGAATCCGGGTCCGCCTTGAAGGCCGCCAGTTGTTCCGCGGTGTAGGGATCGTTGCCTTTCGGCACCACCCAGTTCGCGGTGCGCTGGAAGAGTTCCAGCTTGCCCACCTTGGGCGCAATTTCCGGCACGAATTGAATGGCGCTGGCGGCGATGCCCACCACGCCTACGCGCTTGCCGGTGAGGTCCACGTTGTGGTTCCAGCGCGCGGAGTGAAAGTACTCGCCCTTGAAGCTCTCAAGGCCCGGAATGTTCGGCCACACGATTTCATTGAACATGCCGAGCGCGCTCACCACATAGCGCGCCTCGATGGTATCGCCACTCTGGGTGGTGACCAGCCACTTGCTGGTTTTTTCCTGCCACTCCAGTGCCGCAACGCCGGTATTGAAGCGAATGAGCGGGCGCAGCTCGTATTTGTCGGCCACGTGGTTCATGTAAGACAGAATCTCGGCCTGCCCGGCGAAGGGCTTCGACCAGTCGATCTTGGGCTCGAAGGAGAACGAGTACAGGTGTGACTGCACGTCGCATTCGGCGCCCGGATATTGGTTATGCCACCAGGTGCCGCCCACCCCGCCGGCTTTCTCCAGCATGACCAAATCGGTCACGCCCGCTTCGCGCAGCTTGATGGCCGCGCACATGCCGCCACCGCCGGCCCCGATAATGACTACTTCGTGTTGTGTGTGCATGAGCTCCCCTCAGGTGTTGTTTTATGGATGCCCGAACCATAGGGGCAGACGCCGCTGGATTCAAATATTCATTTTGATCGCAGCGCGGCGCTGCCGCCGGCCAAGGCCGAGACAGACAGACTTGAATGCGTGACCATAGGCCAAATCTCCTTGGAGCTCCCTCGATGACAGCCTTGAAGCGCGCGCTGCTCAGCGGTGTCGCCACCACCCGCGTGGGCGCCGTCCCCGAACTGAGTTGCCTGGGCCTGCACGCCCAGGCGGCCCACGCCGCGCTGGCCGACGCGGGGCTGGGCCTGCGCGATATTGATGGCGTGCTCTGCGCGTATTCGTTCGTCGAGCCCTATCCCATGCTGAGTTCGGTGTTCTGCGAATACATGGGTATCCAGCCGGCGGTGACCTTCTCGCTGCAACTGGGCGGCGCCACCGCCGCCACCATGGTGATGCAGGCCGCGGCGCTGGTTGAAGCGGGCTACGCGCGACACGTGCTGTGCGTGACGGCCGACAATCGCCTGAGCGGTATGAGCCGCGACGGTGCGGTAGCGGCCCTTGCCGGCTTTGGGCATCCGGAGTTTGAAGTGCCCTACGGCATCTCCATCCCCGCCGCCTATGCGCTGGTCGCGCAGCGCTATCTGCATGAGACCGGCGCGACCCTGGAGCAGCTCGCCGCCATCGCCGTTCAGCATCGCGCCCACGCCGCCCTCCACCCGGAGGCCCACAAACGCGAGCCCATTACGATTGAAGAAGTGATGCGTTCGCGCGTCATCGCCTCCCCCCTGCGCTTGCTTGACTGCTGCCTGATTTCCGATGGCGGAGCCGCCGTGATTGTGAGCGCCGCCGACGCGGCGGCCGATCTGCGCGCGCCGGGTGTGCGGCTATTGGGGTCGGGACAGGGACATACGCACGAGCACCTCATCGCCGCGCCGTCCCTGACCGATTTCGGCTGCAAGCAATCCGCCAAACGCGCCTTCGAGCGCGCGGGCATCGGTGTCGCCGATATCGATGTCGCGGAGATTTACGATTCGTTCACCATCACCCTGCTGGTTGAGCTGGAATCGATCGGATTTTTCGAGCGCGGCGAAGCCGGGCCCGCCGCCTTGGCGGGCGCTCTTGGCCTTAACGGCCGACTGCCCTGCAATACCCATGGCGGGCTGCTGTCCTTTGGCCACTCGGGCGCGGCGGGCGGCATGTTTCATGTGGTAGAGGGCGTACGGCAGCTGCGGGGCGAATGCGGCGCCCGCCAGGTGCAAGACGCCGAGTTAGCCTTTGTTCACGGCGACGGCGGCGTGTTGTCCGCGCACTGCTCGCTCATTCTGGGGAAAGTTTGATGAGCACCACCCCGCTGCCGCATCCGAATATCGATAGCCAGCCTTACTGGGATGGCGCCGCGCGCGATGAACTGCGCTATCAGCGCTGCACCGCTTGCCAACACGCGCAGTTCCCACCGCGCGCCCAGTGTCTGCGCTGCGGCGGCGAGGTCGCATGGCAGCTCAGCGCTGGGGCCGGCGTGGTCCACAGCTACACGCGGGTGGAACGTGCGCCCAGCGCGGCGTTCAAGGCGCAGCTGCCCTACGGGATTGTGCTGGTGGACATGGCAGAAGGCTTCCGGCTGATGCTCAATCTGCGCGATAGCCCGCTGGATGCGGTGCAGATTGGCGCGCCCATTCGCGTGATCTTCGAGGCGACCGCAGAAGCCGGCCTCAAGCTGCCGCAGGCGATGCTGGTGGAGTGAGGCCTGTTCAATAGGACCTAGTCCTGACAGCCCGCGCAAAAATACAAACGGCGGGTGGTGACGGTGATGCGCTCGATCGCCGTGCCGCAGTCGAAACAGGGTTCGGCCGCGCGATCGAACACCGCAAAGCGAAAATTCGAATACCGCCGCCCTTCGGCCTTCAGGGCCGCCACCCGAGGCGCGGGATTGGTGATGCCGCGCGCGGCATAGGCGCGCTGGCTTACCTCCAAGGTTGCAACCGCCAAACGACGTAACTCAAGTTCCGCGAGATCGACCGGACGTCGCTCGGGACGCAGCCCCGCGAAAAACAAAATCTCCGAGCGCAGATAGTTGCCTATGCCGGCGATAAACCCCTGATCGAGATACAGCCCGCCCAGCGCCCGTTTGCAAAACGGCGCCGACTGCAGGCGTGCCGCCACGGCCTGCCAGGTGAGCCGCGCATCCAGCACATCGGGACCAAGCTTTTGCAGAAAGGGATGGGTGGCCAGATCGGCATCGGTGTAAACGTGCACATCGGTCGCGCTATAGAGCAGCGCACAGCCTAGTGCCGTGAACAGCCCCACGCGCAAGGTGCGATTGGTCTTCGGCGACTGGCCCGGCGGCTTTACATACCAGCGCCCATAAAGCTGGTTGTGCGAATACAGCGTGAGGTCGTTATCGAAGCGGGTGAGCAGCGCTTTGCCATGGGTTTGCACCGCCACCACCGTGCGGTCGATCAACTGCGACGGGTAATCACTCAGGCGCGCTGGCTCCACATACACATCAAGCAGGCGTTGGTTCAGCAATACCTTCGCGATAGCGTCGGCCTCGCGGCGAATCTCGGGACCTTCAGGCATTGGTATTCCAGCGGAGGAGCGGTGGCTGGATTACGCAGAGGCTATCGAAAGAGATCAAGCATTGGCAGACGAAAAAAAAACAGGCGACGACACGAATCGACGTCAGCAAGCGAAGTCAGGGCAGCTCTTCCATGATTCCGTAGATCTTCAGATCCCTTGTGGTGATCCTCAGACCCTGCTCCCTCTCCGCTGCGGCGAATCGTGACGCGCCTGCGTTGAGAAGGAGACTACGCACCGGCACAGAAAACACCTTGACCGCGATCACGCGGAAGGCGCTTGCCTTCAGGGTGTCTGGTAGCCTTCGGGGTACTGAATAAACTCGAACAGGATCCCGAGAATTGACGCAGGATGGGAAAACGCAAACTGGATGTCCTCGGAGAATTTGCGGCCCGCGAAGTCTTCAAAACCCAGTTTCTCGCGCACCGGTGCATCGTCCACAAAGCGCACGTTTTTTTCGCGCAGCGTGTTCATGGTGGATTCGATGTCGTCGACGGCAAACGCAATGTGATGCAGGCCTTCGCCGCGTTTTGTAAGGAAATCCGCAATCACGCCGGTGTCGCCGGTAGGCGCCATCACCTCGAAGTCAACTTTGCCGACGCGACACATGCGGTAGTGCATGGCGTAGCGCGGCACTTCAATCAGCTCACCTACGCTGGCATTGAAGAGGTGCTCGAACAGCGCGGTCGCCTGCGCCAAATCGCGCACGGCGATGCCCACTTCGGTGATGCGGCGAATGTCCATGGCGCGTCCTTACACCACGCCGCGCGAACGCAGGCCGGCGATGTCGTCCAGAGAGAACCCCAGCTCCTGCAGGATTTCATCCGTGTGCTCGCCCAGCGTTGGCGCACGACGACGAAACTGCCCCGGAGATTCCGACAGATCGATAGGCGTGGTGGCCACCGGCGCGGCAGCGGCGAGGCCCGGATAGTCCACATCGTTGAGAAAGCCGGTCGCCCGAATGTGCTCGTCTTCCAGCGCCTGCTGCGGCGAATACAGCGGCGCGGCCGGAATGGCCACGCGCTCCAACTCGGCCAGCGCCTCGGCGGTGGTGCGCGCACCGGTCCACTCGTTCATACGGGCAGAAATCTCTTCGCCATGCTCGGCCCGCGATTCGTCGCTCTCAAAACGCGGGTCGCTCAGCCAGTGCGCTTCGCCCATCAACCGCGCCCAGCGCTTGAACATGGGATTGCCCAAGGCATACGCCACAACCCAGCCGTCAGAAGTGCGGAACATATCGGAAGGCGCCCCCACATAACCGCGATTCAGCGTGGCGATGCGATTGGCTTGCGTCACCTGTTGTTCCACCAGCGCCGCGTTATGGAAAGTGAGCGCGGTGCGTAACAGGGCGCCTTCCACTTTCTGGCCTTGGCCGGTTTGCTGCCGATTCATCAGCGCCGCCAGCGTGCCGAAGGCAGCGAGCGAAGCGCTGCCGTAGTCCACCCAGGTCACCGCCGCGCGCAAGGGTTGTTCCGGCGTGCCGGTGAGATAGGCCGAGCCGCACATCGCCTGCCCGATCCCGTCAAAGCCGTGCTTGTGGCTCCAGGGCCCGCCGGCGCCGAAAGCGCTCACGGTGGTGAGGATGATGTCCGGTTTGATGTTGCGCAGGCTCTCGAGGTCCAGCCCCAGACTGCGCAATACATCCGGCGGCAGATTGGCGATGACGACGTCGGCGGTTTGCACCAGCTTCGCCACAATCTCCCGCCCTTCAGGCGATGCCGGGTCCAGCGTCATGCCGCGCTTGTTGCGATTACACGGCAGATATAGCGCGCCGGTGCCGTCTTCCCCCACCGGCATTAACCAGCGGTCTTCGCCGCCCGAGAGCCGCTCGATGCGGATCACGTCAGCCCCCAGATCCGCCAGCAGCGCCGCGCAGTAGGGGCCTGCGATGTAGCGTCCGAAGTCGAGTACGCGAATGCCGGCCAATACCTCGTTCATGGTGATCTTCCTCACAGCTTGGGAGACGCCGCGCACGCGACAATGCGGGCGATGATAACAGCGCGCCACCGCACTCGACTGCCGGGGGGAACGGGCTGCATCATCCGGCCTTCACGCCCCTCTTCAAGGACAGCCCGATGAGCCCTCTCAGCGAACTCCTCACCCGCACGATTACCGACGTCGCCCCCCTCATCGCCAAACGCGAAATCTCACCCGTGGAACTCTTCGAGGCGCAGCTCGCCCGCATCGCCGAATTCGACGGCGTGTTACGCAGCCACCTGCTGGTGACCGCCGAAGGGGGTCGTGCGCAGGCGCTGGAGGCCGAGCGCGAAATCGCCGCCGGCGACTACCGCGGGCCGCTGCACGGCATTCCGCTCGGGCTGAAAGATCTAATCTGCACCAAGGGCATCCCGACCACCTGCGCGTCCCCCATCCTGCGCGACTTCAGGCCGCTGCTGAACGCGGCGATCGTCGACAAACTGGCCGGCGCGGGCGCGCTGTTCACCGGCAAGCTGAACCTCACCGAGTTCGCGCTTTACGGCTATCACCCAGAGTTCGACTATCCGCGCAACCCGTGGAATACCGACTACTGGGCCGGCGTGTCGTCGAGCGGCTCGGGCGTGGCGGTGGCCGCGTCCTTGTGCTTCGGCGCCATCGGCACCGACACCGGCGGCTCGATTCGCTTTCCCTCCGCCGCCTGCGGCGTGGTGGGTTTGAAGCCGACATTCGGCAAGGTGTCACGTCATGGGATCTTTCCGCTGGCCGACACCCTCGACCACATCGGGCCGATGACCCGCAGCGTGGCTGACTGCGCGCTGATGCTCGCGGCGTTGGAAGGCCGCGACGAGCGCGACCCGTCGACCCGCAGCGATCCGGCGGTGGACTATCTGGCCGAGATCGCGCGCGGTGCGGAAGGCATCCGGATTGGCATCGACCGCGACTACTGCAGCGAAGACACCGACCCCGAGATGCGCGAAGCCTGCTTCCGCGCCTGCTACATTCTGCACGGGCAAAAAATGATTCCGCAGGACATCAGCCTGCCGGGTATCACCGACGTCGCCGCCCACTGGCAGGACACCTGCGCGGTGGACGCCCTGCTCCGTCATCGCGAATGGTTCCCCGCGCGCGCCGCCGACTATGGCCCGGTGTTTCGCGCGCTGCTGGAATACGGGTTAACGGTGAGTGCCGAGGACTACGCGCGCGGCCAGAAGCTGCGGCAGTTCACCATGGCGCTGTTCGACAAAGCTTTCCGCGAAGTGGACGTGATCGTCTGCCCCGCGGCGCCGTCAGCGGCCATGCCGCAAAGCCAGTTTCCGCCGCAGCAGGTGGCGCCGCCCGAGGCCGTCGCGCCGCTGGTGCGCTATTCCGCGCCCACCAACTTCAGCGGTCATCCCTCGCTCACGGTGCCGAACGGCTTTACTGCCGACGGCCTGCCCACCGCGATGCAGTTCATCGGGCGCCACGGCGAAGAGGCGACGCTGTTTCGCGTGGCCGCCGCCTATGAGCAGGCCACCGGCTGGCACAAGCGGCGGCCGCCGCTGGCGGCATAAGGGCGCCGCCGTCGGCGTGCGTCGTTAACTCCGCGGCCGCGGCGGATTGCGCGGAATATCGCGAAACGGCCCGGCATCGGTGCGCGGTTCGCGCGGCAGATCGAGCACGCGCTCACCGATGATGTTGCGCTGGATCTCGTCCGTGCCGCCGGCAATCGACGTCGCCGGCACCGACAGCAGAATCTCGGCAATTATGCCGTTCTCCGGCGAGTCAGCGCCGGCCAGCATCGCATCCGCGCCGCTGATCAACGCATGCACTTCGGCGCAGGCGCGCGCCACGTGGCTCGCCACCAGCTTGCCGAGAGAGCCTTCCGGCCCCTCTGGCTTGCCGCTCTGCTTGGCGTGGCGTGCCCGCTGCGCAAGCCACTCCGAAGCGCGCGAGAGCATCAGCAGTTTGGCGACTTCCTGACGCACCGCCGGATCGGCGATGCGGCCAGTGGCAAGCGCGCGCGGCAGCACCAAATCAACGCGACCGGCGCGCTGCGGATACCAGCGATAGGGCTCCATCACGGTCTCGATTTCAGCGCGCTCTTCGTCGTAGATCCGGCCGGCGTGCGGCGAGCCCTGCCCCCAGCGACGCAGCGCGTCGGCATTGCGACGCTCGTGCGCGAGCGTGGTCATCGCCACCTTCCAGCCATCGCCGATTTTGGCGACCTGGTTCTCGGCCGGCACCACGGCGTTGGTGAGAAACACCTCGTTGAACGAGGCGTAGCCGTTCATCTGCTTCAGCGGGCGCACTTCCACGCCGGGCTGATGCATGTCGATCACAAAGAAGCTCAAGCCCTGATGCTTCGGCGCGTCCCAGTCGGTGCGCGCGAGCAGGAGCCCCCAGTGAGCGTGATGCGCGCTGGTGGTCCACAGCTTCTGGCCGTTCACGGTCCAGCGTGTGCCGTCGAACTCGGCGCGGGTGGTACCGCCGGCGAGATCCGAGCCGCTGCCCGGCTCGCTGAACAGCTGACACCAGGTGTCTTCGCCGGTGAGGATGCGCGGCAGGAAGCGACGCCGGTGGTCGTCCGTGCCGTGTTCCAGCAGCGTCGCCGCGGCGAGCAGACGGATGCCCGCACGCGCCACGCCCACCGCGCCGATGGCCTCGAATTCGGCCTCGATGGCCGGCAGCAGCGCAATCGGCAGGCCGCGACCATGCCATTCGCGCGGCCAGTGCGGCATGCCCCAGCCGCTGTCGACCAGCAGCTGGCGCCATTCCACCAGGCTGCGATCGATCTGCCAGTGTGCCGCCAGCCAGGCGCGCACTTCAGCGCGCACGGTAGTGTCGTCGGGCGTGATGTGCGGCGTATTCATGCGGCCACCGCCGTGAGCGCGATGTAGCGTTCGCGATGCTGGGCGGCGTCGCCGAGCAAGACCGCGGAGCTCCGCGCGCGCTTGAACCACAGATGCGTGTCGTTATCCCAGGTGAAGCCAATGCCGCCGTGGATCTGCACGGCCTCCACCGCTGCGCGCATATAGGCGTCGGAGGCCATGGCCTTGGCGTGCGAGGCGAGCAGCGAGGTCTCGGCATCGTTGGCATCGGCCGCCGCGGCGGCATAGCGCGCAGCAGCGGTCGCGAGTTCCACTTCCAGCAGCATCTCGGCGAGCTTGTGTTTCACCGCCTGAAAGGCGCCGATCGGGCGACCGAACTGCATCCGGAGCTTGGCGTATTCCACGCTCGCGTCGAGCAGCGCGTGCGCGCCACCCACCATCTCGGCGGCGAGCGCGATGGTGGCGCGGTCCAGCACACGCGCAAAACCGGTAGTGAAATCGCGGCCCGCACCGAGCCGGCGCGCGACGCAGTTCGTGAACACGAGTTCGGCCTGCCGCCGCGTGGTGTCGAGCGTGGCGAGGCCGCGCCGCGTGAGGCCTTCCGCACTCGCCTCCACCGCGTAGAGGGCGAGCCCCGCATCGCCCGCGCTGCCCGGCGTGCGCGCCACCACCAGCATGAGATCCGCAGCGAGGCCATCGATCACGTAGTGCTTGTGCCCGTTGAGCCGCACCTGATCCCCGTCGGGCGTCGCCACGAGTTGGCTCGCGCTCGCTGACCACAGACCACCGCGCTCCACCCAAGCCAGGGTGGCCAGACGCTCACCCGCCACCAGCGCGGGCAGCAGCGCTTGCTGTTCAGCCTCGTCGGCCAGCTCAATCAGCGCCGTGGTGGCGAGCACCGCGCTGGCGAAGAACGGTGCGCAGGTGAGCGCGCGACCCAATTCCTCCTGCGCGATGCACAGCTCTTCCAGACCAAAGCCCTGACCGCCGAAGCGTTCGGGCACGTGCACGCCGGTGAGGCCAAGCTCCTCGGCGAGGCCGCGCCAGAGCGCCGGATCGTGACCGCGATCGCTGGCCATCTGCGCGCGCACCGCCGTCATCGGCGAGCGTTCGCGCAGAAAGCGCGCAACGATGTCGCGAAATTGTTCCTGTTCCCCGGTGTAGCCAAAATGCATCGTCGTTCCTCTGCTGTGCGGTCTTAATCGCGCTCGTGTTTGGGTCCGGTCTCGCTGAACACCCACACGCCGGCGGTGCGCTTGTTAAGCGCATCGCTCTGCACGCGCTCACGGCGGGTGGCGTTGAGGGTTTTCAGCACCTCGGCGGGGTCAGCGGCTTCCACTTCGTACACCGCGAGATACGGCAGCGGGCACTTCATGCCCTGCTGGTCGGTGAGCTTGAAGCGCTGCGCCGAGGTCCAGTCGGTGGTGGCCAGCACATCGTCGAGATGCCGGTTTTCGTAGTAATCGTTGTATTCGGCCTCGCGGCCTTCAGCAGGCTCGGTCAACACGACGACGAGATGTTTCATGGCTGGGCTCCTGTTGGCAGCGGGCATTGAAGCAGAGCGCGACGGCCGCGCCCAGCGCGGGCGCCACCGCGCGCATCGCCGGGCTAGTTCAAACGCAGCGGCAAGCGCTCAAAGCCGCGAAAGAACGGCAGTGCGCGCCGTCGCGGCGGCGTCGCCGCCAGACTCAAATCCGGGAACTGTTCGATAAACGCCTGCAAACCGATTTCACCTTCCATCCGCGCGAGCGGTGCGCCAAGACACACGTGCGGCCCTGTGGCAAAACCCAGCTGTGCGCTGGCGTCGCGGTCCAGACTGAAGCGATGGGGTTCGGCAAACAGCGCCGGATCGTGATTGGCGGCGGCGAGCGCCACCGTCAGCGTTTCGCCTTTGGCGATCGGGCAGCCGCTCACCATCGTGTCGGTCAGCGCAATGCGCGCGGTTTCGGTGAGCGGGCAGTCGTAACGCAGGATTTCATCCACGGCGCGCGGCATCAGCGACAGGTCGGCGCGCAGGCGGGCGAGTTCTGCGGGGTGCTTCAGGAGCGCATACAGCCCGTTGCCCATCAGATCGGTGGTGGTGACGTTCCCCGCCACCAGCAGCTGCGTGCACAGGCTGATGATTTCCAGATCGCTCAGGCGGTCGCTGTCTTTCTGCGCCCGCACCATGGCGGAGATCAAATCCTCACGCGGCGCACGGCGCCGGGCGGCCAGGGCGTCCTTGAACATCGCGCTCATGGCGAGGTAGCTCTCGCGCAGGCGGGCTTGCACGGCGGGTTCGCGCTCCGGGTCGTAGCCCATAAGGATAGCGTCGGACCAGCGTTTCAAATCCGCGCAGTCGCTGGCCGGCACGCCCATCATCTCGGCGATGACGCGGGTGGGCAGCGGGCCGGCATAGGCTTCGATGAAATCAATCTCCCCGGCGCCAGACAGCGCCGCCAGCAGTTCACGGGTAATGGCGTGAATCCGCGGCCGCATCGCCTCCACCGCTTTGGGCGTGAAGGCCTTGCTCATCAGCAATCGAATGCGGCGATGCGCGGGATCGTCCAGCAACACCAGCGGCGGCTCATAGGCGGTGGCGCCCGCGCCTTCCTGCACGCCGGTGCCGGCCACGCGGCGCATGTAAGACTCAGGCAACGACTTGCGCGCATCAACGCCGAAGTCGTGCGAGCGGAGCACGTGACGCGCGTCGTCGAAGCGGGTCAGCACGCGCCGGCCATAGGCCTCGTCGCGATACAGCGGCGCATGTTGGCGCAAGCGGTCGTACACCGCGTCGGGGTCGTCGCGAAAGGCCGCGTCCCGGGCGGTGAGTTTGGCGCCCTGCGGCAGCGAGTCGTCGGCCATCAGCCCCCCAAACGCGGAAACACCGGCGGCCGCTGTTCCAGAAACGAGCGCACGCCTTCGCGGAAATCCCCGCGTGTCAGGCTCTCGTCCATCGCGCGATTGGTTTCCTCCATCGCCTGCCCCAGCGGCATCATCAGCTGGCGATACACCTGCTGCTTGATCACCATCATCGACGCGGGCGAGACGTTGGCCGCGAGGTCGGTCAGATATTCGGTCGCCATCGCCACCGTGGTGCCGGCTTCGCACAGGCGATCGGCCAGTCCCAGACGCTCGGCCTCGACGCCATCAAAGCGCCGCGCGCTCCACAGCAAATCGAGCGCCCTGGACGGCCCGATCATGCGCGGCAAAAGCCAGCTCGCGCCGTGCTCCGCCACCAGCCCGCGCTTTGAGAACGCGGTGCTGAATTTGGCCGTGCGATCCACAAAGCGCATATCGCACAGAAGCGCGAAGCAAAACCCAAGGCCCGCGCAGGCGCCGTTGACCGCCGCAATCACCGGCTTTCTGAGTTTCAAAAAATACTGATAAATCCCGTCGAAATCGGCGCCCATCGCCGGATCACCGGGCTCGGCCGCCAGCTCTGCCGGCGCCTCATGCGAGATTTCACCGCTGGCGGAGATGGCATCCAGCGCCGCCAAATCCATCCCCGCGCAAAAGCCCTTGCCCGCGCCGGTCAGAATGATACCCACCACGCGCGGATCCGCTTCGGCGGCGGCGCTGGCGTGACGGATCTCGGCCAGCATCCGGGTGGTCATGGCGTTCAGGCGATCGGGGCGATTGAGCGTAATCATCGCCACCGGATCCTCAACGCGATATTCAATGTCCTGATATGCCATGCGCTGCTCCCCGTCTGTTTGCTGTTGAGATTAAGCCGTAATGCTAACAGCCCCTCAGGGATGTTAGTCCGCCCCCGCCTCTGGAATGATGCGGGCATCGGGCCGCTCCGGCCCAGAGGGGAGAGACATGGAAAAAGTATTATTCGAAACGCGGGGCGCCATCGCCTACGTGACTTACAACCGACCCGAACGACTCAACGCCTGCGATCTGGAAACCTACGCCCTGCTGGCGGATCTCTTCCGCCGCTTCGATGCCGACGATCAACTGCGCGTGGCGATTCTGTCCGGCAACGGCGAGCGCGCGTTCTGCGCGGGCAGCGACATCAAGGGCGAGGGCTTTGGCGATCGCTCGCGGCCCGCCGGCAATGGCTTGTTCAGCGTGCTGGGGTTTCTGCGCAAGCCCGTGATCGCGGCCATCCACGGCCACTGCAACGGCGGCGGCATGGAGCAGGCGCTGGCCTGCGATATTCGCGTGGCGAGCACGGAGGCGATGTTTGGTCTGGGCGAAGTGCGCCTCGGCGTGCTGCCCGGCGGCGGCGGCACGCAGCGTCTGCCACGGCTGATTCCGCGCGGTCGCGCGCTGGAAATGCTCTACACCGGCGCGCGCATCGATGCGGCTGAAGCGCATCGCTTAGGCATCGTTGACCACGTGGTGCCGCGCAGCCGGCTGCTGGAGAAATGCGCCGACATCGCCGAGGAAATCGTGCGCAGCCCGCCGCTCGCGGTGGAGAAAATTCGTGATGCGGTGATGCGCGGGGTGGACGTGCCGCTGCGCGACGCACTGGAAATCGAGCGGGAGAACTTCGACTTCCTGCGCGGCACCGAAGACGCCGTGGAAGGCGCCGCGGCCTTCGCGGCCAAAAGACCTCCGGTGTGGCGCGGCCGTTAAGGCCGCATTGCGTATACTGCCCCGGCCCGCGCTCGGCGCGCGCCCAAGCATTCCAACAACAACGCGGGCCAGCGGGCCCGTTCGAGGAGCGAAGAGATGGATATAGGCGTCATTATTTTTCCGACCGACAAGGCCATTCAGCCGATCCAGCTAGCCAAGGAAGTCGAATCCCGCGGGTTTGAATCCCTGTGGTTCCCGGAACACAGCCACATTCCTTCCAGCCGCGAAACCCCGTGGGGTGGTCGCGCCGGCGCGCCGCCGTTGCCGGAAGAATACTGGCGCAGCCACGACCAGTTCGTCGCCCTCACCGCCTGTGCGGCCGTGACCACCAAGCTGCGCCTCGGCACCGGCATCACGCTGGTCGCCCAGCGCGACCCCATCTGGCTCGCGAAAGAAATCGCCAGCCTCGACATGATCTCCGGCGGCCGTTTCGAGTTTGGTATTGGCTACGGCTGGTGCGTGGAAGAAATGCGTAACCACGGGCTGAACTACAAAAAGCGTCGCGAAATCCTGCGCGAGTACATCCTGCTCATGAAGGAACTGTGGACCAAGGAAGAAGCGAGCTTCAACGGCGAACATGTGAAGTTTGAAGCCAGCTGGGCCTGGCCGAAGCCGGTGCAGAAGCCGCACCCGAACATCATCATGGGCGGCGCCGCCGGCCCGCAGACTGCGGCCCACGTGGCCGAGTTCTGCGACGGCTGGATGCCCATCGGGGGCATGTACGACTTCGACGGTGGGCTGAAGCAGATCCACGATGCCTGCAACAAGATTGGTCGCGACCCGGCCAGCATCGACCTCGGCGTGTTCTTCGCGATGGCCCCGACCGACGACGCCATCGCCCAGTTCGCCGACAAAGGCGTGAAGCGCGTGATCCTGCCGCTGCCGCCGTCTGAAGCCGACAAGGTGCTGCCGGTACTCGACAAGTACGCCAAGTTCATCAAGTAAAGACGACGCGGGCCTCGCGGCCTGCGGGATTGAAAACGGCACCCTTTGCGGTGCCGTTTTTTTTGCTTGGTCTTAAGGCTTGCTGCTGGCGAGCAGCGCGCGAATTTCCCGCAGCCTCGCCTGCACTTTCGCCGCATGCGCGGCGCCCATGCGGTGGAGGATTTTGGCGCCCGCTGACGTCGCTTCCAGCGCCGGATCGGCATAGCGATACAGCACACCGGGATGCGTCAGCGGCCGCGCGTTCGCCGGCACTTGCACCGCCAGCAGGTGATCGATCACCGCCAGCACGCGGTCGTTGAACAACTCGCGTGGGTCGGCCATTTCGGCATAGGCCTGCTGGAGCAGCGGATACCACTGACGATAGCCCGCGACCCAGTGCGCGGCGTCGGCGGTCAGCAGGACCTGCAACAGCGCGTCGTAGCGCGCCGCGTTGGCGTCACTGATCGTGAGCGCCGCTTCATTGCCAGAGACCACGAACTCGCCGGGCACGGCGCGCACCACGCGATATTTCATCGACAGGCGATCGTTGGGCAGATTGTCGATGGTCACAACGATCCGGCGCAGCAGCGAATGCGGCTCCAGCATGGCGCTGAAGAAGGCGTCGCCGAGCAGCGCTTTAAGACCGCTCGCCGCCGCCGTATCGCTTGCTTCCAGCACCGGCAGCGCCGGATCGGGCATAGCCGTCGGCGCGGGCTCCTCGGTGCTGGTGTCGACGGGTGCGGGCGGCGCGACGGCGGTCGAACCCGGCGCGACGACTTCCTGGACCTGCGTTGGCACCTCGGCCATCCGGGCCGCAAGTTCGGGATCCTCACGCAGCGCCCAGAGATACACGGCCAGCGCGACAAGTGCGGAAAACGCGAGCCATAAGAGAGATTTTTTCAGCGCATTCATGGGCAGTCCTGTGGCAGCAAAAAGGGCTTAGTCGGCCAGCGTCAGTCCGTCGAGATTGAACGTGGGCGGCAGCACCGCGCGCGTCTCGTCCAGCGTTACCCCTACCGGGGCGAGCGAAAGATTTTCCAGATCAAAAAACGGTGCGGCGACGATCTCGGGTTCGACCAGCGTGACGCCGGCTTCGGCCATAGTCAGATGCGCGATGTTGATGACCGGCGCAGGCAGCGCGACGGACTCCACCAGCACGCTGCCCAAGGCCGCGACCGAAAAGTCCGGGGCTGCGGGCGGCGCCTCTGCGGCCCGGGCGATGGCGGGGGCCGGCGGGGCGAGCGCGGCGGGCAGCGCCGGTGCTGCGGGAGTCGGCGGCGGCGCTGGCGTCATTGGCACGCGCTCGGCCAACGCGCCCACCTTGGCCAACGCGGCGAGATATTGCCCGGCAGTGGCCTCGTCCAGGCCCTTGCGCAGAACCACTGCCTGCCCGGAAAACATCAGCGCAATTTTGGCGACTT
>CANFVX010000010.1 GCA_947450495.1 Gammaproteobacteria bacterium | reverse complement strand
CCATGGAGGTCGACACGCGACGGATCGCACCCTGCAGGGCGTCGATCATCTGATGAATTTCCTCGGTGGATTCCCCGGTGCGCTGCGCCAGCGTGCGGACTTCATCGGCCACGACCGCGAAGCCTCGTCCCTGATCGCCCGCGCGGGCCGCTTCGATCGCCGCGTTCAGCGCCAGCAGGTTGGTTTGCTCGGCGATCGCGCGAATCACTTCCAGCACGCGGCCGATGTCCGCGCTGTTCCGTTCGAGGTCGAGAATGGCGGAAGTCGCGCTCTGCACGTCATGTGCTAGGCCGGAAATAGAGGTCATCACGGTGCCCATCACGCTCCTGCCTTCCACGGCCCTCTCCTGCGATCGGTCTGAGGCTGAGTTGGCTACCAATGTGGTGTCGGCAATGGACTGCGCGGTGCTGGCGAGTTCGTTGATGGCGGTCGCGATCTGGTCGGTTTCCATCTGCTGCTTGTCGATGCTGGTGCTGACCGCGCTGGTGGCGTTTGACAGCTGAGTGCTGGCACTCGCGACATCGCCAGAGAGCACCGCGATAGCGCTCAGGGTCTGCCGCAACTTGCCCACAAAAGCATTGAAGCCGTCGGCCAGTTCGCCCACTTCGTCCTTCGTGTTGACCTCGAGTCGGGCATCGAGATTGCCTTCGGCGGAGGCGATTTTTTGCAGGTGTCGGGCCACTTCGGCAACCGGGACGGCGACCGTCTTGATGGCGAGCATGGTGAGCAGGATGCTGGCGATGACACCGACCAGCGTGCAGAGACCCACGATCATCCCAATCTGATTGCGCAGGCTGGCAATCCCGGCCTGTTGGCCTTCCACCTGTTCGTCGCCGATGGCTTCGACACTGGTCAGGCTAACAAGGACAGCGTTGGTCGCAGTGTCGAATTCAGTCCGACGCTGATTCAGCAGTTCGGGGCTCAGGGTGGGATCCTGAACGGCTTGCAACAGGGTGCGCTGTGCCTGCGCGAGGTTGGCGGCATGTTGTTCAAGCTGGCGGCGGTCATTGGCCGGGATGAGTTCCGAGTTCAAGACTCGATTGAGGCTGACACCGGATTCCTTGGTCGCGGTTTCGAGTTCTGCCAGAAGGCGCGCCTGCTCGGCCCCAGGCGAAATGGCCTGCAGGACCAGAATGACCTGGTGCTCGATATTGATCTGGGTTTCCATCGAACCGTCGGCAGCTTCCCACGCTGGACCGGTGAGGTAATCGATGACGCTAGAGAAGCGCTGCTTGGCGTAAAAACCGGTGGCCCCCGTGATCACCAGCAGCAAGCACATGAGTCCGAAAGCCAATCCCAGCTTGGAGCCAAGACGAAGTGAATTGAGTAAGCCCATCAGAAACCTCGTTCAAGCGCAGATTGTGTGAAGGCCTTAGCGGCGATCGGTTTTGAATCTTGACGATAATTTTGAGCAGCCGCGTTAAATGCGCCGGAGTCGCGCCGGTAATTGACCTGCCAGCAGACACAGCCCTCCGACGGCGGCGGCCAGTGTGGCCAGAGGCTGCAGGCTGCCGTCGGCCAATAGCGCGAGCAGGCTGGCCACCCCCAGCGCGACCGCCATGGAGACGCTCCCGAGCAGCCCGGCGGCCGCGCCCGCCCGCGTTTTAAATGGCGCCAGCGCCCCCGCCTGCGCACAGGGTTGGTTGATGCCATGGGCAAACATCACCAGAAACTGCGCGGCCAACAGCACCCAAACATTGGCAAAGCCGTAGTGCACCGCGAGCCACAGTCCGCATCCGCCGAGCGCGGTCAGCGTGGTGCCGGCCGCCAGCAGATCTTGCAGGGCTCGGCGCCGCAACCAGCGACGGCAGCACAAGGTGCCGCCGAGATAGCCCGACACGCCGCCCGCGAAGCACAGGCCGTAGCGCTCTGGCGCAACGCCCAGCACGTCGATGAAAGCGAAGGAGGAACCGGCAATAAAAATAAAAATCGCGCTGTAGGTCAGCGCCGCGGCTGCGACATAGGCCCGAAATTCCGGATGGCTCGCAACTTCGCGGTAGGCCGCCAGCAGCCGCGCAGGCCGCAGCGCCCCGGCGTCGGGATTGAGATTGGATTCATGCCAGTGCCCGCGTGCGAATAGACCAAACCACACCGCCAGCGCGACCAGCAACCAGAACGCCGCGCGCCACCCGAGCCAGATTTGCGTATAGCCGCCGAGCACCGGGCCGATCAGCGGTGCCAGCGCCAGCAGGCTGCTGGAGCGCGCGAGCAGTTGCGCGCCGGCGGCGGGCTCATAGCTGTCGCGGACCAGCGCGCGCGCCGCGACCACCACGCCGCAACAGCCAATCGCCTGTAGCACGCGCCCGATGAGTAAGACCATGAGCGAGGGCGCGCAGGCACATAGCAGACTGGCCGCGCAGAACACCGCGTAGCCGCCCAGCGCCACGGGCCGTCGCCCATAGCGATCCGACAGTGGGCCGGCCAGCAGTTGGGTTACGCCGAATCCCAGCACGAATAGCGTGAGGGTGGTCTGGATACTCGCCGGTGCCGCGTCAAAGTACCGGCTCAAACTCGGCAACGACGGGAGATAGAGGTCGGTCGACAGCGGTTGCAGACTGAAGCCGCTGGCCAGCAGCAACAGCGCCAGACGTTCGGTGGGCGCTGGCGCGTCTGGTCTAGTCGTCAAAGCGCGGTACGCGGCGCTCGCTATGGGCGGCGATGGCTTCGGCAATGTCGGGCGCAAAGAGCAGCGCGGCGTTGCGTGCGGCGACAAACTCCAGCCCTTCGCTAATCGAATGGTCGCGGCTGAAGTTAAGGGTTTCTTTGGTGCCGCGGAGCGCGATGGGAGATTTCGCGGCGAGACTGCGGGCAATCTCGAAGGTGTGGGCGAGCACCGCGTCGCGGTCGGCCAATGTGGCGTTGGTAAAGCGGAGTTTCTCGGCTTCGGCCGCGTTGAATTGGCGTCCGGTCATGGCCAGTTCACGGGCCGGCCCTTCGCCAATCAGGCGGGGCAGTCGTTGCAGGGTGCCTAAATCGGCGACGATGGCGACGTCGATTTCTTTCACCGCAAACGTGGCGTCGGCGCTGGCGTAGCGCATATCGCAGGCGCTGGTGATGTCGATGCCGCCGCCCACGCAGGCGCCGTGAATCGCGGCCAGCACCGGCTTGCGGCAGTTTTCGATCGCGCTGACCGCGTCCTGCAGTGCACGGATATTGCGGAGCAATTGTTCCTGCCGACGTCCCGGCCCGAGTGGCGCAAGTTCGGCCTGAAGTTCTGCGAGAAACGTTAAATCGATCCCGGCCGTGAAGTGCCGGCCCCGCCCGCTCAGCACCGCCACGCGGGCGCCGGTTGCGGCATCAACGGCGCGCATCACGGCGCCGAGTTCGTGCCACATCGTGCGGTTAAACGCATTGGCACGGTCCGCGCGGTTGAACTCGATATGGGCGATGCCCTCTTCCAGGGTGACGGCTAGCGTTTCGAAATCATTCATCGGGTGAGGGCCCTTTCTGCTTTCTGACAATCGCGACACAGCCCTTCCACCTCGATAGTTTCGCGGGCCACTTTGAATCCAAGGCGCTGCGCGCTGGCCGCGATGCCGGCAGACAAAGCCGGCTCCGCCAACTCGGCCACCGTGCCGCAGCGGGTGCAAATGAGGAATTGGCTCACGTGCCCGGCCAGCGGTTCACCACAGCCGACAAACGCGTTGAGCGAGGCGATGCGGTGCACGAGGCCTGCGTCCTGCAGGAACTCGAGGGCGCGATACACCGTGGGTGGCGCGGCCTGCGCCCGCTCCTGCGCGAGTTGACTCAGGAGTTCGTAGGCTTTCACCGGCAGATGGCTGTTCCAGATGAGTTCCAGCACCCGGCGGCGCAAGGGCGTGAGGCGCTTGCCGCTGGCCGTGCAGGCCCGCTCGGCCTTCACCAAGGCCGTCTTGATGCAGCGACCGTGGTCGTGCGCGGGTGGGGCAAAACTTTTGAGAACCGTCGCCATAGCGCCTCGGTGGTTTGCTTCGGACTGTTACTGTGTAACAGCACTGGTTAGTATGCGGCGTCTAACGCCCAGTTTTCGGAAACCCCATGCCCGCGCCCGATTCGCATCTTCTGCTCTGGATCCTCGGCTTCACGCTGGTGGGCGCGTTCCTGAGCATGGCGGCCGGCGGCGCGTATCTGCTGCTGCCGGCGCACTGGCGCGAAAAGACGGTAGCACACCTCATTAGTCTCGCCACCGGCACGCTGCTCGCGGTGTCCTTTATGGACCTGCTGCCAGAGGCGCTGGAACACGCCGGTGACGCGGCCGGTCATCAGATCTTCGCCACGGTGCTGGTTGGGATTCTGGTCTTTTTTCTGCTGGAGAAAACACTCATCTGGCGCCACGCGCATCAGGTCGATTCGCATGGTCACGCCCATCACCACCACGGCATGCGCAACGCCGGCGCGCTGGTGATGGTGGGGGATACGTTCCATAACTTTCTGGACGGCGTGTTGCTGACCGCGACCTTTGTCGCCGATCCGGCGCTGGGCGTGGTGACCGGCATGGCCATCATTGCGCATGAGATCCCGCAGGAAGTGGGCGATTTCGCGATCATGCTGGAAGGCGGTTATTCCCGCTGGCAAACCTTTGGGCTTAACGCGGTGTCGAGTCTGGCGATGGTCGGTGGCGCGCTGCTGGCCTGGTGGCAGTTGCCTTTGCTCACTGGCCATCTCGGCTATGTGCTGGCGTTTACCGCCGCCAGTTTCATCTACATCGCGATCGCCGACCTCATCCCGAGCCTGCATCAGGGCGTCACGCCGCGCGAGACTTTTGCGCAGATTTTCTGGATGGCGACCGGCGTACTGTTTGTGATGGCCGTGCATCATTTCGAGGGCTAGCCTCAGAGGTCAGACCATGAGTGAGTCCATTCCGCTGCTGCTAAACAAAGACCAACTGCGGGCCCGCGAGTGCGCGAAGTGGACGGTCTATCCGGACGACGTCATTCCGGCGTGGATTGCAGACATGGATTTCGCGCTGGCCCCGCCCGTGCGCGAAGCGCTGGCCCAGCGTCTCGCGGCGCAGGATTTGGGCTATCCCAAGATGTATCAGCGCGCCGCCCTGCCGGAAGCCTTCGCGGCCCGCATGGCCGCTCGCTATGGCTGGACGATCGCTCCCTCACAGGTCGAGTTTTTCAGCGACGTGGTGCAGACGATTCACTTCTGCCTGCTCACGCTGCTCGAGCCCGGCGAGGGCGTACTCATTCAAACCCCCATCTACCCGCCCTTCCTGCAGTCCGTGGTGGAGACGGGACGGCGTCAGGTGTTGTGCCCCCTGCAGCCCGGTCCGCAGGGCTATGCGATGGATTTCGACGCGCTCGATGCGGCCTGCGACGCCGGCACGCGTGTGCTGTTGCTGTGCCATCCGCACAACCCCACCGGCCGCGCGTTTACCCGCGAGGAGCTCGAAGGGCTGGCCGCATTGGTTCGTCGCCACAATCTGATTGTGGTGTCGGATGAAATCCATGCGGATCTGATGCTCGACGCGCGGCCGCATGTGCCTTTCGCGATGCTGGGCGAGGACATCGCGGCCCGCACGATTACGCTGACATCGCCGAGCAAGGCCTTCAATATCGCCGGGCTGTGTCTGGCGGTGGCGGTGTTTGGCTCCCCCGCGCTGAGGCAGCAGTTTGGCCGCTTGCCTGATCATCTGCGCGGCGGTCGGAGCACCTTCGGTATGGCGGCCACCGCGGCGGCCTGGCAGGCCGGTGATCCCTGGCTCGACGCCGTGCTGGCACAACTCCGCGCCAATCGCGCCACCGTGGCCGAGTTTGTGGCCACGCGTTGGCCGCTCATCCGGCATACGCCGCCGGAGGCGACTTATCTCGCCTGGCTCGATTGCCGTGCGCTTGCACTGGGCGAGGAGCCGTGGCGGTTTTTTCTGCGCGAAGCGCGCGTGGCCTTGAGCGAGGGCCCCAATTTCGGCGCGGAGGGTGAGGGCTTTGTGCGGCTCAACTTCGCCACCTCGCCCGAAATTCTTCAGGAAATTCTCGCGCGCATGGATCGCGCGCTGATCACTGCCGGAAAGTCCACGCCAGCAGCGCGTTAATCAGCGCGCTGCCGCCGCCGGCGTTGATCGTCGGGTGGTTCATGAGCAGCGTCACCATGTAGGTGCGCCCGCTCTCGGCCAGCACGTAGCCGGCCACCGCCGCCACATCGCCCAGATGCCCCGACTTGAGATGCATCCGGCCATTTTCCGGGCCGCGCCTGAACCGTTTACGCAGGGTCCCGTCCTGCCCGACCAGCGACAGCGAGGCCAGATATTCCGGCATATACGGACTGCGCCAGGCCGCCAGCAGCATGCTGCCCATGGTGCGTGCGGAGATCCGCGTCTGGCGCGACAGCCCCGAGCCGTTTTCCATCACCAGCCCTTTCGCAGGCACGCCCAGACTGTTCAAGTGCTGGATGATTTCCTGTACGCCCGCGCCGGGGGCGAGCGGCGGCGCGGTGTGGAGGTCGGCCAGCGCGTAGAGCAGCGCGTCGGCCATCACGTTGTTGCTCCATTTGTTCAGCGGCCGGATGAGTTCGGCGAGCGGGGGCGAGTACCAGACATCAAACGGCGTTTGCCCGGCGGGCATCACGCCGCGCGTCACGCCACCATCGATTTCCCCGCCCCATTGGCGCCACACCATGCTGAACAGCCCGTAGGCGTAAGCCTCCGGCGTGAGTGCGCTGCGCGGCAGCGAATCGTCGCCACAGGCTCGCGGATAGTCGCCGCGAAAGCTCACCCGCTCCTCGCCCTCGTTGGCCATGGCGATGTGCTCAGGCAGCCCCCGGCACGGGCCGTCGACCAGCCGCAGCTGGTTGTCGATCACGAGATTGGGCAGCGGCGGATCGGCCTCGATGCGCACGCCCTTGCCGTCGGCGCTGGGCGCGAAGCTGAAGGTGAACGCCTTGAAGTTCACCATCAGCGCGTTGGGTTGCACGTTGTAGAGCCGCAGCGGCTGGTCGTCGAAATCGCCGGGCGCACGCGGCGCCGGGGCAAACGCCGAGTCATCGATCACCAGCCGGCCGGTAATTTTGCGCAGGCCTTTGGCGCGCAGCTGGCCGGCAAATTTCCAAAGTTCTTCGGCGATGAGGTAGGGATCGCCACGGCCTTTGAGTAGCAGATCGCCCTCTAGCACGCCGTCGTGCAGAGGCCCGAGCAAATAGGCTTCGGTGCGAAAGCGGCGCTGCGGGCCTAAGCGCTCCAGCGCGACAAAAGTGGTAACCAGTTTGATGGTGGAGGCCGGATTGCGCGCTTCGTCCAGATTGAGCGCCACCAGCGGAGTGCGGGCATCCACCGCCTGCACCATCAGGCTCACTGCGGATTCCGGCAGGTGCTGCTCGCGGAGCACGCGGTCGAGCGGCGGCGGCAGGGCCGCTTCTACTGGCGAAGCCAAGCCCAGCAGCGCGACAAAGGCGAGGCAATAAGGGCGAAGTCTCATGCAGGATCCTCGAACGCAAAAAGACCGCTCTGGCTGTGGCGGTCGTACACCAGCTGCTGGTCGACGAGTCTCAAACCCGGATGGGGGTCATGCGCGACGACCGTCTGCGCGTTCTGAATATGCCAGACCTCAAGCCCCCGCACGCAGAGTGCGTCGGCGATGAACTGGCGGTGGCAGTGGTGAGGGTTCGCTTCCGCGCACATCAGCGCAATGCGCAGGCGGTGTGCGCCTTCGCACAGACGATCAAGGGTGTCGATAAACGCCGCGCTCGCCATGTGCTCGGCGTAGGCCTGAAAGGCCGGCTCGGCGATCGCGGTATGCGGCGTTGCCCCCTGCGGGCTGCGGAGTCCGCCCAGCGCTTTGCCGAGCCAGCGATAACGAATCTGCTGCCCGGCAAGTGCGGCCTCCAGCGCGTCGCGACTGAACTGCGGGTAGCGGCGCGAGTAGGGCGCGGCGCGGACATCCGCCAGCACCTCGATGTCATGCGCACGCAGGCGCTCGGCAAAGGCCTCGAAGCCCAGATTGCTGTGACCGATGGTGTAGAGGCGAGGCATTGGCATTGAGCGCTGCGGTAAGGTTTCGAGGTCGGCCATAATCAAGTCTGATTTTCCACCACGCGGGCGCCAGCTGTCGCGACCCTTCTGCAAGGAGTGTTCATGCGCATGATTACCGTGGCCGCGACCCAGATGGCCTGCGGCGAAGACCCCGCCGTCAATGTCGCCCAGGCCGAGTCGCTGGTGCGCCAAGCCCATGCCGCCGGCGCGCAGCTCGTTTTGCTGCAGGAGTTGTTTGAGTCCCGCTATTTCTGCCAGGAGCAGCAGGCCCGGCATTTCGCGCTCGCGCATGAAGCCGCCAGCAGTCCGCTATTGGCACGCATGCAGCGACTGGCCCGCGAACTCGGGGTGGTCTTGCCGGTGAGTTTCTTCGAGCGCGACCAGCAGGCGTATTTCAATTCGCTGCTGATGATCGACGCCGACGGCAGCGCCTTGGGCGTGTATCGCAAGTCGCATATTCCGCAGGGCCCGGGCTACGAGGAGAAGTTTTATTTCTCGCCCGGCGACACCGGCTTCAAGGTGTGGGACACCGCGGTGGGCCGCGTGGGTGTGGCGATTTGCTGGGACCAGTGGTTTCCCGAAGCGGCGCGGGCGATGGCGCTGGAAGGCGCTGAAATCCTGTGCTACCCGAGCGCGATCGGGTCCGAGCCCAATGACCCCACGCTCCAGAGCGGCGGCCACTGGCAGCGCACCATGCAAGGCCACGCGGCGGCCAATATGTTGCCGCTGGTGGCGTGTAATCGAGTTGGCGTGGAGCGGTTTGGGGGAAGCGAGATCACGTTTTACGGCAGCTCGTTTATTGCCGACGAAACGGGCGAGATCGTGGCGCAGGCCTCGGCCGATCAACCCGAAGTCATCACGGCGAGTTTTGATCTCGCAGTGCAACGCGAGCGGCGTGCGGCCTGGGGCTTATTTCGTGATCGCAGGCCCGATCTCTACGCGCGACTTCTGGACTACTAAGGCGCTCGCCAGACCTCGCCGTCGGGGCGTAGGATTCGGCCAGAGCACGCTATAAAAAATGGTCGGCCCGCCAAAAACGGCAGGGCCGCAGAGGGGAGAGCTTCATGCCGAAATCTGTTCGCGGCACCGCGCCGCTGTTGCCGAAAGGCTTCAAAACCCTGGAGCCGCTCGTCGCGGACTGGGTCCTGCCCGATTCCCGCGCCCGTCTCGAAAAGCGCCTGACCACACCGCCAGCGGTGATCCGCGCGTTCTACGACGCCATGCTGGACAAAGCGCCCAAGGCGCTCAGCTATCTGGCCGAGCGCCAGCTGGGCGAACTCAACGAAGCCGAAGAGCGTCTGCTCAAACTCTTGCTCTCGCTGGCCGAGATGGGGCCGGCGGTCGAGTGGTACGGCACGGGCGAATATCCCGACGGCTTTGACGCCCGCCGCTTCAAACTCATCGAACAAATGCCCGACAACGCCGCTCAGGGAGCTCGCCCATGAACGCCAAGGAAAAAATTTCTTCGTCCACCTTCGCTGCCCAATATCCGGAGCTCGGCACCGGCCCGGTAGGCACCGACGTCTACTGCGATCCCGCGTTTTATGAGCGCGAACTCGCCGCCATTTTTCGCCGCACCTGGCTATGCGTCGGGCGCGTCGAGCAGGCGCCGAAGTCCGGCGACTTCTTTCAGAAGGCGCTGCCCACGTTTGGTTACTCGGTGATTGTGGCGCGTGCCAAGGATCAAAAACTCCGCGCCTTCTACAACGTCTGCCAGCATCGCGGGAATCATGTGGAGTTGCGCCAGAGCGGTCACTGCGTGGGCTTTACCTGCCCCTTCCACGGCTGGACCTACGGGCTCGACGGCAAGCTGGTGGGCGTGCCGGATGCCAGCGGCTTTTTCGACCTCGACAAAAGCAAGCTGGGCCTGCGCCAGTTGGCGCTGGATGTATGGGAAGGCTTCGTCTTCATCAATATGGATCCCTCACCCAGCCAGACGCTGGAGGAGGCCATGGGCGAGCAGGGCCGCGATTTGGTCGGTTATCCGTTTGATTCCGGCACCGCGGTGTTCGAGTACGAGGGCACCATCAACTGCAACTGGAAATCGATGATCGATTCCTTTTGCGAGACCTACCACGTGCCGGTGCTGCATCGACACTCGGTGAAAGACACCCTGGCCGGACCCGACAACCCCTACGGCCGCCTCATCGACTGCCGCATCAAGGGCCCGCATCGCACGCAGTCGGTGTGGGGCAACATGGCCTACACGCCGAATCCCGTGCAGGGGCTGGCCTGGCAGAACGCGCCCGGCCCGGCGGTCACCAGCGGCGTCGTCGACGCGGCGGTCAAGCTGCCCAAGGGGCTGAACGAAACGCGCGCCAAGCATTGGTCGCTCGACGTCACGGTGTTCTTCCCCAACTGGATCATCGTCATGGGCAGCGGCATGTACTTCACCCATCAGATGTGGCCGCTGGCGGCCAACAAGGTGGTGTGGCAGATGCGCGGCTTCCTGCGCCCGGCGACCAACGCGGCGCAGCGCTTTGGGCAGGAAAACTCGATGGTCGAACTGCGCGATGCGGTGCTGGAAGACTGCAACACGCTGGAGCGTATCCAGACTGCGCAAGACGAAGGCCTCATCACCGAAATGATTTACCACGACCACGAAATCGCGCTCCGCCATCAGTACCACGTGGTGAAGCAGTGGGTGGAAGGCTTCGAGAAAAACCAGAAAAAGAAGGGCAAGGGGGCACGATGAAACAGCAGATTCTGGCGGCATGCGCCGCGTTCGCACTCACGCTTCTCAGCGGCGCAGCCAGCGCCGCGACGGTGGTGGACGATGCGAGTCTTGGCAAACTCGATCAGGGCGGCAACTGGCTCGGCTACGGGCGCAACTACACCGAGCAACGCTACAGCCCGCTCGAGCAAATCAACGCGAAGAACGTGAGCAAGCTGGGCGTGGCCTGGACGCTGGACCTGCCCAACGATCGCTCGCTCACCGCCACTCCGCTGGTGGTCGACGGCGTGATGTACTTCAACGGCAGCTACAACGTGGTGCACGCGGTGGACGTCCGCACGCACAAGGAAATCTGGACCTACGACCCCAAGACCATCGAGCACGCCGGGGACCGCGCCACCATCATGTGGGACTGGAATCGCGGCATCGCGTTCTGGAAGGGCCACGTGTTTATCGCGACGGTGGACGGCCGGCTGATTTCGGTCGACGCCAAGACCGGCCAGCCGGCGTGGAGCGTCGAGACCATCGACCCCAAAAATCCGCTGTTTATCTCCGGCGCCCCGCGGGTGTTCAGGGACAAGGTCATCATTGGTAACGGTGGCACCGAGTGGGGCCCCGCGCGCGGCTATGTGACCGCCTACGACACCGCCACCGGCAAAATGGCCTGGCGGTTCTACACGGTGCCCGGCAACCCGGCCGATGGTTTTGAAGATGAAACCCAGGCCATGGCGGCCAAAACCTGGACCGGCGAATGGTGGAAGCACGGCGGCGGCGGCACCGTCTGGCACGGCATCACCTACGACCCCGAGTTCAACCGCGTGTACATCGGCACCGGCAACGGCTCGCCCTGGAACCAGAAGATGCGCAGCCCCGGCGGCGGCGACAATCTCTTTCTCTGCTCGGTGGTGGCGCTGGATGCGGATACCGGCAAATACGTCTGGCACTACCAGACCACGCCCGGCGAAGCCTGGGACTACAACTCCAACATGGACATCGTGCTGACCGATCTGAAAATCGACGGCAAGCCGGTGAAAGCCCTGCTGCATGCGCCCAAAAACGGCTTTTTCTATGTGATCGATCGCAGCACCGGCAAGCTCCTGTCGGCCGAGAAGTTCGGTAAGGTGGACTGGGCCGAATACATCGACATCAAGACCGGACGACCGGTCGAGCGCAAAGGCGCGCGCTACGAAGACGGGGAGGAGCTGGTGTGGCCGGGCCCGTTTGGCGTGCACAACTGGCCGGCGATGTCGTTCAACCCGGACACCGGCCTCGCCTACATTCCTTCGATCGAAATGGCCGGCATGTTCAGCGACAAATACACCAAGCCCAAGGCCTGGGAGTCGCCGAGCTTCAAGTTTGATCCGGGCGTGGATTTCCTGCGCGAAGACGGCCCGGCCGACTGGGGTGCCGCCTTCCTGCGCGCATGGGACCCCATCACCCAGAAACTCCGCTGGGAGGTCAAGCTGCCCGGCGTGTGGAACGCCGGCACGCTCACCACGCGCGGCAATCTGGTGATGGAAGGTCGGGCCGACGGTGTGCTCGTGGCCTATGCGGCAGATACCGGCAAGTCGCTGTGGGAAATGCCGCTGGGTCTGGGGATTTCAGCGCCGCCCATTACCTATGAAGTGGATGGCAAGCAGTACATCGCGCAGCTGGTGGGCTGGGGCGGCTCGATGACCGCAACCGGCGGCTCGTTGTCTGCGCAGCACGGCTGGGCCTATGGCGCGCAACCGCGCCGGCTGGTGGTGTTTGAACTCGATGGCAAGGCCAAGCTGCCGCCAATGCCGCCGAAAGCCTTCGCCAAGCCGCTGGCCGCGCCGGAGTTCACGGTGTACGCCGAACTGGCCAAGCGCGGCAGCCATGTGTGGAGCCAGTCCTGCGGCATGTGCCACGGCCCGGCGGGTACGGCGGGCGGTTATGCGCCCGACCTCCGCGCCTCGCCCGTGTTGCTGGATGAAAAAGCGCTGCACGCGATTGTGTTTGACGGCGCGCTGAAAGAACGCGGCATGCCGCAGTTCAAGAACATCAGCAAGGACGATCTGGAAGCCGTGCGGCACTTCATCCGGCGCGAGGCGAGAAAGCAGAATCTGACGCCGCAGGGTTAAGGCGTCAGATCGATCTCTCTCCCACTGGCGGCCATCGCAAGCTGGCCGCCAGCGGCATCCCCTCGCTCATCTCTTACGCGCGTTTCGCGCCGCTGGCACCAGACTTGCTCTGCTTCCCTCAACTCGTGGAGGGAGGTGGCATGCAACTACAACTTTTCAGAACCCTGTGGGGTCATGGCGACGACATTCATCGCTCGGCGGCAGAAGCCGCTGCGGCGGGCTTTAGTGGTCTTGAAGGCGGGCTGCCCGGCGCGCCTATCGCCAGACGAGACTTGGCGCAGGCGCTGGAAGACAGCGGTTTGGACATCATTGGCGAGATTTGTACCGGCGGTGAAGGCGACGAGTGGTGGATCCCGCGCCGTGAGGCCACCGTCAAAGACCACCTCGCCACGCTGGAGCAGGGGCTCCAGAACTGGGATGAATCAGGGCTCAGCCCGCGCTTTATCAACTGCATGGCGGGACTGGACGCCTGGACGCTCGGCCAGAGCGTGGAGTTTTTCGGTGCTGCCATGGCGCTCGGCGCACAGTTCGGGCGCACGCTGAGTTTCGAAACCCATCGCTCGCGTGCTTTCTATGCCCCATGGACGACCACCGCCGTGGTGCGCCAACTGCCGGAGATCCGGATCACCGCCGATTTCAGTCACTGGTGTGTGGTGGCCGAACGCTTGATCGACACCGAGGAAGAGGCGCTCGAAGTGGTGATCCCGAAAGTGCATCACATTCAGGCGCGAGTCGGTTACCCGCAAGGTCCGCAGGTGCCGCATCCGGCGGCGCCGGAATATCGTGAATGTTTGGAAGCGCACCAGCGCTGGTGGGAGCGGATTTGGCAGTCGCAGGTGCTGCGCGGCTATCAGGTAAGCACCATGACGCCGGAATTTGGCCCCAATGGATATCTGCAAACCCTGCCGTTCACCGGGCGACCGGTGGCGGACCTGTGGTCGCTCAATCTGTGGATGGGGCAGACCGAGCGCGCGCACTTTGAGGCCGCGATGGGCGCGCCCGCTACACCGTTTGCAAATACCAGTCGTAGTCTTGCGTCGTCACTTCACCCATGAACTGGCGACATTCAAAGCGCTTCACCGCGCTGTAGACCTCGACCATGCGCGGCGTGAGGTAGTCCTGGGCCAGCTTCGAGTGCGCAAAGCGCTCGATGGCTTCGGGCCAGAACTGCGGTAACGCCGCCGCGACCCCGGCTTCATAGCCGTTGCCGGCCACCGGCGGGCCCGGATCAATCTGCTGGGTCAGGCCGTGATGCACACCGGCCAGCACGGCGGCTGCGGCCAGATAGGGATTGGCGTCCGCCCCGCAAACCCGATGCTCTACGTGACGGCTGCTGGCTGGGCCGGTGGGGATCCGCAGGGCCACGGTGCGGTTGTTAATGCCCCAGGTCGGCTTGAGTGGCGCGTAGCTGTTGGCGCTGAAGCGGCGATAAGAATTGGCGTGCGGCGCGAAGATGGCCATGAAGTCCGCCGCCGTGGCGGCCATACCGCCGATGGCGTGCCGCAAGGCCGGGGTGCCGGCCGAATCTTCGGCGGCGAAAATGTTGTTGCCTTGCGCATCGTTGACGCTCAAATGCAGGTGCATGCCCGAACCCGAGGCGGCGGCGAAAGGCTTGGCCATGAAGCAGGCGAGATAGCCGTGCTTCTGCGCAATGCCCTTAATCAGCCGCCGGAACATCACGCCTTCATCCAGCGCGCGGAGCGTATCGGCACGATGCAGCAGGGTGATCTCCAGCTGGCCCGGACCAAACTCCGAAATCGCCGTCTCGGCGGGTAATCCCTGTAAATCGCAGGCCCGGTAGAGGTCGTCGAAGAACGGCGCCAGCGCCTCGATTTCTTCCAGACAATACACGTGCGGATGCGCCCCGCGCGGCGTGACCGGCAGCGGCGGGCGCCGCGTGGCGCTGTCGCCTTGCAGGAGATAGAACTCAAGTTCCACCGCCATGACCGGCGTGAGGCCGTCGGCCTTGAACCGCTCCACCATGCGCATCGCCGCCAGCCGTGGGTCGGTGACGGCCGAGGGCATGCCGAGTTCCGGATCGAGCATTACCAGCACCTGCGCCGTGGGGCCGGGCAGCCAAGGGCAGCGCACCAGCGTGCCGGGCACCGGGAATAGCAGGCAGTCCATATCGCCCACTTCCCACAGCAGACCGGTGTTTTCCACATCCTCACCGCGCAACGTGAGCGCCGCGCTGGAACTTGGCAGCGGGCGACCCTGTTCGTACAGCGCCGGGAGCTCGTCTGGCCGCAGCGATTTGCCGCGTTGCACGCCGTTGTTGTCGGCGTGAAGCATATGGATGTGCCGGATGTCGGGATTGCGCGCCAGAAACTCGAGGGCTTCGGCGAGGGGGGCGCGGTGCGCGGTCATAACAGTCTCCGGAGATTGATTCAGGGGGCGCGTTAGCGCGGGGCTTCGCTTAATTCAGTCAAACAGGCATCGAGGCCATCGACCAGCGCCTCAACGTCATCGAGGCTGGTGGCGGGGCTCATCAGCGCCATGTTGTGGAAGGGCGTGAGCACCACACCACGATTGAGCAGATAAAGCTGGATCAAGGCTTCAAGGCCGGCGTCAAAACCGCTGGCGGCTTCCTGCGCCGTGCGCGGCGCGCGGTCGATGTACTGCAGTTCGCTGCGCGCGCCGAGCACGCTCAAGGTCCAGTCGAGCGCGTGACGATCCAGCACCTCGCGGACGCGCCCCGCGTAGTGGGCCGTGCGGTCGAACATGCGGGCGTAGTGGGCTTCGGTGATTAATGCCGTGAGCGTCGCGTGCAGCGCGGCGATTTGCAGCAGGCTGCCGGAGAGCGTGGTGCCAATGCCGGTGCGGCCGGGGCCGGCCGCCTGCCAGGCCTGATACATGCGGCCCGCGAGCGCCTCGGTCACGCCATACACCGCGCAGGGCACGCCGCCGGCGATGGCCTTGCCGATCACCATGGCGTCGGGCTTAAGACCAAACGCGCCGGTATAGCCTTGCGGACCGGCCGACAGCGTGTGGGTTTCATCGATTAACAGCAGCGTGCCGACCTGGTGGGTGAGTTCGCGTAAGGCGGCGTGAAAGTCGGGGTCTGGCAGCACCATGCCGCAGTTGGTCAACGCGGGTTCGCAGAGCACGGCGGCGACATCGCCCGGGGCCAGCGCGGCGCGGAGTGCCTCTACATCGTTGAAGGCCACCACGCGGGTTGTGCGGGTGACGTCGGTGACGCGCCCGACCTGTCCCGGTATCGCCTGCGGGTGGCCGTTCGCGAGTTCGACCTGCGTGTCGTCCACCGCGCCGTGATAGCAGCCATCAAACACCAGCACGATCTCCCGGCCGGTGGCCGCGCGCGCCCAGCGCAAGAGAAAGCGATTGGCGTCTGAGGCGGTGGTCGCAATTTGCCACTGCGCGAGGCCGAACTGTCTGGCGAGCAACTCGCCGACTTCCGCCGTGGCGGCGGCGGGCAGCATCGCCGAGAGTCCCTGAGCCACTTGTAGGCTGAGCGCTTCTGTAAGTGCGGCCGGGCTGTGCCCGAACATCGCCGCCGTATCCCCCAGACAGAAATCGGCGTAGGGCCTGCCGTCGACGTCGGTCAGGCGCGCGCCTTGCGCTTTGGCAATCGCCAACGGAAACGGCAGTGGCCAGTCCTGCATCCAATGCAGCGGTGCGCCCGTAAACCAGTGCGTGCTCCGCGCGGCCAGCGCGGCCGAGCGCGGATGTTGCTGGGTGTAGAGCGCTGCTTCGCGTTCGGACAGGGCTTTGATCGCCGCAATGGGGTAGGGCTGGTGTTTGGTCGGCTCACGCATGCGGCCATGATAAACCGGGGCCGCGGCCTGCGGCGGTCGAATCCGCGTAAAAGCGCAGAAAAACCACATGGCTGCGCGTGGCAATCTGCGCGTCTTGCGATCAAACTTCCGCAATCTCGCGCGGAGTCTAACAATGAGCCTCAATTCCCTGCCTCGACTGGATGGTTACGCCATGCCGGCTGAGTGGGCGCCCCAGGCGCAAGTCTGGATGGCCTGGCCGGAGCGGCCCGACAACTGGCGCGATAGCGGCGGGCCGGCACAGCAGGTATTCGCCACCGTCGCCAACACCATCGCCGAGAACGAGCCGGTGAGCATGGTGGTGTCTGCTCGCGAGTATTCACGGGCCCGCGCGGCCTTGAGCGCTGGCGTGCGGGTGGTGGAAATGAGCACGAATGACGCCTGGATGCGGGATATCGGTCCCACGTTTGTGGCGCATACGAAGGGTGATGTGCGCGCTGTCGACTGGACGTTCAACGCCTGGGGCGGCTTTAACGGGGGCCTCTATGCGCCCTGGGACGCGGACGATGCCGTGGCCGCGAAGATTGCCGGGATCGAACGCGTGGCCCGCTATCGGGCGCCGTTCGTGCTGGAAGGCGGTGCGATTCATGTGGACGGTGAGGGCACCTGCCTCACCACCGAAGAGTGCCTGCTCAATCCCAATCGCAATCCGGACTTATCGCGCGAGCAGATCGAACAGCACCTGCGGGACTATCTGGGCGTGGACACCGTGCTGTGGCTGGGGCGCGGCGTGCTCGACGATGAAACCGATGGGCACGTCGACAATCTCTGCTGTTTTCTGCGCCCCGGCGTCGTCGCGCTCACCTGGACCGATGATCCGAGCGACCCCCAATACCCCATTTCGCTCGATGCCTTCCAACGCCTGCAGGCAATGCGCGACGCGCGCGGTCGGGCGCTCGAAATCATCAAACTGCCGATGCCGCGCACGCTGGTGATGATGTCTGAGCGCGAGGCCGCCGGCGTGTTGGCAGTGCCGGGCTCGCAGCCGCGCGGCGCGAATGTGCGTCTTGCGGCCTCGTATGTGAATTTTCTGATCTGCAACGGCGCCATCATCCTGCCCGCGTTCGACGACCCCAACGACGCGCTGGCGCGCTCGATGCTGGCCGAGCAGTTTCCCGGGCGGGAGATTCGGCAAGTGCCGGGACGAGAGATTTTGTACGGCGGCGGGAACGTGCACTGCATTACGCAGCAGCAGCCCTCAAGCGGTAGGTAGGGCCCGCAGACGCGGATTGGCCGCGATGGTTTTGCTGACCGGACACTGCGCGGCGGCCCGCTCAAGCCGGCTGCGTTGGGCCTCGCTTAAGTCTCCGCTGAGCGCCAGCTGATAGTCGAAGGCGAAGGCCTCCGGCACGCTGCGATCCAGCGTTACCGTGACCGCCACGTGCGTGAGCGGATAGCCGTATTTCTCCGCCGCGATGCGCACCGTCATGCTCATGCAGCTGGCGAGCGCCGCTTCCAGTAATTCATGTGGCCGAAAGCCGTCGCCGTCGCCGCCCTTGCCGGCCGGCATATCGCCTTGCGCGACGAGCTTGCCGTTGCTGAGGCGATTGCGATAACCGGCGCCTGTTTCGCTGGCTTCGATCACGCTTGGGAAACGGGGTTAGCGGCCGGCAGATCGTCGCCGGCGAGCGCCATCTGTTCGTCGCGAATGCGGGCCTTTTCTGCGCGATTCATGAGAATGCCCGCAATCACCACGCCCGCGCCGACGATTGCGACCATCAGCGTGGCGAGCGCGTTGATCTCGGGCGATAGCCCTAGGCGCACCTTGGAGTAGATCACCATCGGCAGCGTGGTGGCGCCGGGGCCGGAGACAAAACTTGAGATCACCAGATCGTCCAGCGACAGCGTGAACGCGAGCAGAAATCCCGACACCAGCGCCGGGCTAATCAGCGGCAGGGTGATCACAAAAAACACTTTGCCGGGGCGGGCGCCCAGATCGAGCGCGGCCTCCTCGATGGAAGGGTCCATGCCTGCCAGGCGGGACTGCACTACCACCGCCACATAGGCCATCGAAAACGTGGTGTGGGCAATGATGATGGTCATGGCGCTGCGGCCGGCCGGCCAGCCAATGGCTTGTTCCATCGCGACAAACAGCAACAGCAAGGACAGGCCCGTGATGACTTCCGGCATCACCAGCGGCGCGGTGGAGAGCGCCGACAGTAATGCACGACCACCGAACGCGCCGAAGCGGGCCAGCGCGACGGCCACCATCGTGCCCAGCACCACCGCGAGCGCCGCGCTGATAAACCCGATGCGCACCGAGAGCCCGGCGGCGTCGAGGATTTGATCGTTGTGGAAAAGAGAGCCGTACCAGCGGGTAGAAAACCCGGCCCATACGGTCACGAGCTTGGATGAATTAAACGAGAAGATGACCAGCGACACGATGGGGATGTAGAGAAACGCGAGGCCGGCACCCAGCCATACCCACAGGCTTCGATGCACCCGCCGGCTCATTGGCTGGCCTCGGCGTGTTTGGCGAGCATTTTTTGCACGGCCATGATGACCACCACCAGCGACAGCATGGCGATGGCCACCGCCGAGGCAATCGGCCAGGCGCGGTTGGAGAAGAACTCATCCCACAGCACTTTGCCAATCATCAGCGTCTCGGTGCCACCCAGCAGATCGGGAATCACAAATTCGCCGAGGGCGGGAATAAACACCAGCGAGAAACCGGCAATCACGCCCGGCATCGACAGCGGCAGGGTGATGGTGAAAAACGCCTTGAGCGGGCGGCAGCCCAAATCTTCAGCAGCTTCCAGCAGCGTGAGGTCCATTTTCTCCAGCGTGGAGTAAAGCGGCAGAATCATGAACGGCAGATACGAATACACGATGCCCACATACACCGCGAAGTTGGTCCGCATCATCACGATGGGCTCCTGAATCAGCCCCAGCCCAATCAGCACGTTGTTGATGATGCCGTTGTTGTTGAGCAAGCCAATCCAGGCATACACGCGGAGCAGGAACGACGTCCAGAACGGCAGCACTACCAGCATGAGCAGTACGCCGCGCCAGGCCGGGTCGCTGCGCGCCATCGCGTAGGCCATGGGGTAGCCAATAACCAGACAAATCAGCGCCGAGCAGAACGCGATTTCGACCGATTTCAAGTACGCGTTGAAGTAGAGCGGGTCGCTGCCCAGAAACGTGTAATTGCCAATATTGAGTTTGAGCGAGATGTAGCCTTCGGTGGCCAGATCAACGAGCGAGGAATACGGCGGCTGGGCGATGAGCTGATCGGCGAAGGAAATCTTCAGCACGATCACGAACGGCACCAGGAAGAACAAACCCAGCCACAGATAGGGCAGGCCGATGACCGCGTGGTGGCCCGACAGCGGCAAGCGGGCCAGCGCGTTCAGCAGCAGGCGTAACGGTGGCAGCTGCGCCAGTGTGCTGGTGAGGCCGCGTGGGCCTGCGGCCAGCCGGTCGCCGAGCGGTAGCTGCGAACCACGGCTCATGAGGTCAGCACCACGCCGCTCGCGGGATGCCAGTGGAGCCACACTTCGTCGTCCCAGGTGAGGGTGTCTTCCTCGCGGCGGATGAGGTTGGGGCGGGTGACTTTCACCATCCGCCCGCTCGCCAGCTTCACATTGAACACCGACACATCGCCCATATAGGCAATGCCGTCGATCACGCCCTGCACGCAGTTCTCGCGGGTATCCGCCGGCGCTTCGCGCCCGATGTTGATTTTCTCTGGCCGCAGCGCCACCCACAGTTGCGCGTTGGGCGAGGCAGACACGCCGTGGTCGATGAAGAAGGTGCAGCCGTCGGCCTCGGCGGCAATCCGCACGTAGTTGCTGTCTTCATCCACGATGCGGCCGGCGAACATATTGACCGTGCCGATGAAGTCCGCCACGAAGCGATTGACCGGAAATTCGTAGATTTCGCTGGGCGTGCCGACCTGCACGATATGGCCCTGATTCATCACGCCAATCCGCGAGGCCAGCGTCATGGCTTCTTCCTGATCGTGGGTCACCACGATGAAGGTCACGCCGAGCTTGTCCTGGAGGTTCATGAGTTCGAACTGCGTGGACTCGCGCAGCTTGCGATCCAGCGCGCCCAGCGGCTCATCGAGCAGCAGGAGTTTCGGTTCTTTCACCAGCGAGCGCGCCAGCGCCACACGCTGCCGTTGACCGCCCGAGAGCTGGTGCGGTTTGCGTTTGGCAAAGGGCGAAAGTTTGACGAGGTCCAGCATTGCCGCCACGCGCTCGCGGATTTCTTTCAGCGGCGTGCGGTCCTGCTTGAGCCCGAAGGCTACGTTGTCCTGCACCGACATGTGCGGAAAGAGCGCGTAGGACTGGAACATCATGTTGACGGGGCGGCTGTAGGGCGGAATCCCCGCCATGTCCTGACCGTCGATAAAAATCTGACCGCTGGAGGGCTCCTCAAAGCCCGCCAGCATGCGCAGCAAGGTGCTCTTGCCGCAGCCCGACCCGCCCAAGAGACAGAACAATTCCTGCCGGTAAACGTTGAGCGAGACATCGTTCACCGCGACAAAGTCACCAAAGCGCTTGGTGACGTTGCGGATGGAGATGTAGGGCGTCGCCTGCGGGTTACGCCAGGGCTCGTCTAGCGCAAGCTCCGGCTTTCTACCGTCGTGCATCCCTTGCCCTCCGACTCGCCCGTGAGCGGGTTTATTGATTGGTTTTGATTCGAGTCCAGGCGCGGGTGGTAAGGCGGTCGTAGGCCGGCGTGTTCACCGCATTCGGGAACAGCTTGGCCTTGGTGGCCTCATCGGGATAAACGGATTTGTCGGTGCGGATGGCCTCGTCGACAAACTCGGTGGCGGCCGCATTGCCGTTCGGGTACTGCACGAGGTTGGTGACCGCAGCGATGACCTTGGCTTCCAGAATGTAGTCGAGGAATTTGTGCGCGTTCTCGACATGCGCGGCGTCTTTCGGAATGCCCATGGTGTCGAACCACATGAGCGCGCCTTCTTTCGGAATGAAGTAGGCGATTTCGTTGCCGTTCTTGGCTTCCGCCGCGCGGTTACGCGCCTGGAAAACGTCGCCGCTCCAGCCCACCACCATACAGACTTCGCCATTGGCCAAATCGTTGATGTACTGCGAGGAGTGGAAGTACTTCACGCTGGGCCGCACGCTCATCACGAGGGTTTCTGCCTTGGCGAGGTTCTCGGCGGTCTGGCTGTCGGTGGGCAGGCCGAGATAGCGCAAGGCAGAGGGGAAGATTTCGGCCGAGGCGTCCAGCATGGTCACGCCGCAGTCCTTGAACTTGGCGACGATCTCCGGCTTGAAGGCCATGTCCCAGCTGCCAATCGGCGCGTCAGGCATGCGTTCCTTAATTTTTTTGACGTTGTAGCCAATGCCCGTCGTGCCCCACATCCAGGGCACCACGTGCGCATTGCCGGCGTCGTAGCCGGCGAGGATTTTCATGATCGACGGGTCAAGATTTTTGTAGTTCGGCAGTTTGGATTTATCCAGCGGCTGAAAAATGCCGGCTTGAATCTGGCGGGCGACGAAGCTGGCGGAGGGCACCACAAGGTCGTAGCCGGTGTTGCCGGCCAGCAGCTTGGCTTCGAGCACTTCGTTGGAATCGAACACGTCGTAACGCACCTTGATGCCGGTCGCCTTCTCGAAATTGGCGATGGTGTCTTCGGCGATGTAGTCCGACCAGTTATAGATGTTGAGGACTTTTTCTTCTTCGGCGCGTGCAGTCAGGGCGCCGGTACCAAGGAGTAAGGCGGTGAGGCCGGAGAGCATCAGGCGGCGAGCGTGAAAGGTCATGGGCAACTCCTTGGTACGAATAGTGATGAGGCTTGGTCGGTGGCTTGCAGATCGCAGGCCAACCGACGCTTGGACGATAGCGATTCACTCTTGGCGCCGCAACCGCCGACCAACGTCCCTGCAATAGCGTCTATTTAACCCCTACCGCTTCCGCCGTGAGATCGAGACAGCGCCGCGCCAGCGCAATGAATTCGTCGATCTCTGCTCGCGTCATGATGAGCGGTGGCGACATAATCATGGTGTCCCACACGGCGCGCATCACCAAACCGTTCTTGAAGCAGAAGTCCCGGCAGATCGTGCCCGTTTCACCCAGCGGGTCGAAGCGAGTGCGGGTGGCCTTGTCCTTGACCAATTCCAGTGCGCCGATGAAGCCAACGCCGCGCGCTTCCCCGACCAGCGGATGCTCACCGAGTTCGCGCCAGCGCGCCTGCAAGTACGGGCCGGTGTCGGTACGCACGCGCTCCACCAGACCTTCGTCGCGGATGATGCGGATATTGCGCTCGGCCACCGCGCTGCACGCCGGATGTCCCGAGTAGGTGTAGCCGTGGTAGAACTCGCCGCCGTCCGCAATCAGCGTGTTGGCGACCTCGTCGCTCACCATCACGCCGCCAATTGGCAGATAGCCCGACGACATGCCCTTGGCCATCGCCATCAAATCCGGTTTGAAGCCAAAGGTTTCGCAGCCAAACCAGTTGCCGGTGCGGCCGAAGCCGCAGATGACCTCATCGGCTACCAGTAAGACCCCGTATTTGCGGCAGATGCGCTCAATCTCGGGCCAGTAGTTCATGGGCGGGATAATCACCCCGCCCGCGCCCTGAATGGGCTCGCCGATGAAGGCGGTGACGGTTTCGGGGCCGAGTTCGAGAATTTTCTCTTCGAGCAGGCGCGCGGCCTTGAGGCCGAATTCCTCCTGCGAGAGCTCACCGCCGAGGCCGTACCAGTAGGGCGGATCGATGTGCACGATGCCGGGGATGGGTAAATCACCTTGCTCGTGCATGGCGCTCATGCCGCCCAGACTCGCGCCCGCCACGGTGCTGCCGTGATAGCCCTGCCAGCGGCTGATGATGGTTTTGCGTTTGGGCTCGCCCCGCACATCGCGGTAGCGGCGCACCAGGCGCACGATGGTGTCGTTCGCTTCCGAACCCGAGCCGGCGTAGAACACCCGGCTGAACTGCGGCGGCGTGACTTCCGCCAGCAGCGCGGAGAGCGCAATCGCGGGCGGATTCGCGGTCTTGAAGAAGTTGTTGTAGTAGGGCAGTTCGCGCATTTGCGCGGCGGCGACATCGGCCAGTTCGTGACGGCCGTAGCCCACGTTCACGCACCACAGGCCGGCCATCGCATCCAGCAGGCGCACGCCCTCGGAATCCCACAGGTACACGCCGTCGGCGCGGGTGATCACGCGCGTGCCGTGCTCGTGCAGGGATTTGTGGTCGGTGAAGGGATGCAGAAAATGCTGGCGGTCCAGCGCTTGCCAGCCCGCAGTGTCGTGACGCTCGCGCAGTGTGCTCATACGTTTAACAGGAGGAACTCCCGCTCCCAGGAACTGATGACGTGGAAAAAAGTTTCGTATTCCTTGTTCTTCACGGCGCTGTAGGAGCGCACAAAGCGCTCGCCCATGATTTCGTTCAGCGCGGTGGAGGTTTCCAGCAAGCGCAGCGAGTCTTCCAGACTGCGCGAGAGCTGATAGCCAAGGTTGTAGCCGCTGCCGGTGACCGGCTGGCCGGCGCGCAGGCCTTCGATCATGCCGAGATAGCCGCAGGCCAGTGAGGCGGCGATCGCGAGATAGGGGTTCACGTCGGCCCCCGCCACGCGGTTCTCGATGCGCGTGGATTGCGGATCGGACACCGGCACGCGCAGGCCCACCGTGCGGTTGTCGTAGCCCCACTGCACGTTAATCGGCGCAAAGCCGCCGCGGGCAATCCGGCGATAGGAATTCACATTGGGTGCGAAGAACGCCATCGCCTGCGGAATGTATTTCTGCAGGCCGGCGATGTGGGCGAGGAAGAGATCGGTGAGCTTGCCGTCGGCGGTGGCGAAGATGTTCTCGCCGGTGGCCTTGTCCACCACGCTCTGGTGGATGTGCATGGCACTGCCGGGTTCGTCTTTCAGCGGCTTGGCCATAAACGTGGCGTAGATGCCGTGGCGATAGGCCGCTTCGCGGCAGGTGCGTTTGAACAAAAACGCCTGATCGGCCAAGTCCAGCGGGTCGCCGTGCAGGAAGTTGATTTCCATCTGCGCCGCGCCTGATTCGTGAATCAGGGTGTCGATGTCGAGTTCCTGCGCTTCGCAGTAGTCGTAGATGTCTTCAAACAGCGGGTCGAATTCGTTCACCGCGTCGATGCCATAGGCCTGACGGCCGGTTTCCGGTCGGCCGGAGCGCCCAATCGGCGGTTTGAGCGGGAAGTCGGGGTCGATGTTTTTCTCGACCAGAAAGAACTCGAGTTCCGGCGCGACCACGGGCTTCCAGCCGCGGCGGTCATACAGCTCCAGAACGCGCTTGAGCACGGTGCGTGGCGCCAGATCCACTTCGCGGCCATCGTTGTAGTAGCAGTCGTGAATCACCTGCGCGGTGGGTTCGGCGGCCCAAGGCACGAGGCGAATGGTGCTCACGTCGGGGCGCAGCAGCATGTCGGGTTCGGTGGGGTCGGTGGTGTCTTCGTCCGGGTAGTCACCGGTCACGGTCTGGACGAACACCCCTTCCGGCAGGCGCAGGCGCTCTTCTTTCCAGAACTTGCTGGCCGGCATGATTTTGCCGCGGGCCACGCCGGAGAAATCGGGAATGATGCATTCCACTTCAGTGCAGTTGCGCTCGCGCAGCCAGCGTTCAAGCGAACCACTGCGGGTGGAGGCGTCGTTTTCAGTCGGTAGGGTCATAGCGGGACCTCGTTCGCAAGCGCGGCCCGGAGTGAGCGTCGGCACAGCGCCGATGACACGCGGTATGGGACCGCTCATGAATACTGCAGGCATCTAAGCACAGGCCTGAGGGCTGGTCGAGTCGGGTTGCTGGCGACCTTGCGTGCGGCGCATCATTTGGCTGTCCCAAACCCGCGTGAGCCCATGACGAACGATATCGCCGCCCAGCATGTTGATTCCTGGTATGCCGCTTCCGCGCATGCTTTCGACGGGCTGCCAGCCGTGAGGGGCGAGGTCCGTTGCGATGTGTGCGTCATCGGTGGCGGGCTCACCGGGCTGTCGGCGGCGATCGAACTCGCCGAGCGCGGCTACGAAGTGGTGGTACTCGAGGGGCGGCGCATCGGTTGGGGCGCGTCGGGTCGGAGCGGCGGGCAGGTCATTCCGGGCTATGCCTGTGAAATCAACAAAATCGCCCAACTTACCTCGCTCGCCGACGCGCGGCGTCTGTGGCAGATGTCGCTCGAAGCCGTTGAACTGGTGCGCGAGCGGATTGCACGGCATGGCATCCAGTGCGATTGGCGCAGTGGCCAACTGCATGTTGCGATCAAACCTCGCCATGTGGCCGAACTGGCCCGCTTTCGACGCGAGCTGGAAGAGACCTACGACGACAGCACGATGATTTCCCTGGGCGGTGACGAGCTGAGTCAACACATTCGCAGCCCGCGCTACATCGGCGGGCTATTCGATCCTCGCGGTGGGCACGTGCATCCGCTCAACTTTACGCTGGGGCTCGCCCAAGCCGCCCGTGCGGCCGGGGTGAAGATTTACGAGCATTCGCTGGCCGAAAAAATCACCCGCGGCGCGCAGCCCATGGTGCAACTGGCCGAAGGGCAGGTGCGGGCGCGACAGATCGTGGTGGCGGGCAATGCCTCGCTGGGTCCGCTGGTGCCCGAGCTGGATGCGCGGATCATGCCCGTGGGCACCTACATCATTGCCAGCGAACCCTTGGGCGAGGCGAGGGCGCGCGAGTTGCTGCCGACCGACGCCGCCGTCACCGACATCAACTTCGTCCTCGACTACTTTCGGCTCTCCGCCGACCACCGGATGTTGTTCGGCGGCCGGGTGAGCTACTCCGGCCTCACGCCGCCCAATCTGGCGGAATCGATGCGCCGGCGCATGGTGGCGGTGTTTCCCTCGCTCGCGGATGTGAAAGTCAGCCATGCCTGGGGCGGCTTTGTGGACATCACCATGAACCGCGCGCCGCACTTCGGACGCATCGGCCAGAATCTCTACTTCGCGCAGGGCTTCTCCGGCCACGGCATGGCGATTACCGGCCTCGCCGGGCGGCTCATCGCGGAGGCCATCGCCGGCGATAGCGCCCGGCTTGATGTGTTTGCGCGAATACCCCATCGGGTTTTCCCCGGTGGTCGCTGGTTACGCACGCCGTCGTTGATGCTGGCGATGCTGTACTACCGGTTGCGGGATTTGCTGTGAGAAGGGAGAGGATCCTCACAAGAACCTTGAAACGATACAGACATGGCGTCGGGCATCCCCTAGCGCTGTCCGGTAACCAGGGGCGCAAATCAGGCTGCATCGATGCCTTTCCAGGGCATTTATAAAGCGTTAGCACTGGTCAAGGGTTACCCCCAGATTAATGAACCACAGTGGCGACTTCTCTTTCGCGAAGTGGGCATCCGCTAAGTTAATCTTGAGTGCCGAAATGGCTGGCTAAATTTGACCGCCAAAATAGTCGGTTAGCGTCGCGGATGAGGGTGATTTCAATGTTCCTCAGAGCCAGCGACTTGGCAACGGCCCGAATGGCTGCGGGGTTGCGAAACTTATCGCTAAAACTGTAATTTTGGTGATTCTGACCTTGCAGGATGCTGGCGCGAATGGCCTGTCTTCGAACAAACAATTTTCAGGCATGAAAAACAGCGCTTCAAAGTCCGCAAATCGAGATTCGCTGGCCAAACGGCTGTTCAAGCGCACTGGGGTCCAGTCTGCAGCGCACGATTCCGCTGACGCTGTCGTGGACGCGATACCTCCAGACCAGTCGGCCCATGCGGCCCGTTATCTCTTTTTGCAAGGGCCGAACGGCACATTTTTCGCGAGGCTTGCGAATCGCCTGAAAAGCCGGGGGCACGCCGTCTACCGTGTCAACTTTAATGGCGGTGACCGTTTTTTCTGGAGGCTTTCCGGGGCGCTGGATTTTCGGGGCAGCGCCGAGCAATGGCCTGCGTTTCTTGGCAATCTGCTGACGGATTGCGGAATCACGGACATCATTCTTTTCGGCGATTGCCGACCCCTGCATCGTGCCGCCATTACCCTCGCCCACCGACTCGGCCAGCGCGTGCATGTTTTCGAGGAAGGCTATCTGCGCCCCAACTGGATTACGCTCGAGGCGAATGGCGTAAACGGTCACTCTTCGTTGGCGAAAAACGCTCGATGGTTTCTTGAGGCCGCGGCCGGCATTGCGGACTGGAGCCCGGGCCTTCCGGTGACCGGCCACTTTGCCCGGCGGGCGGCGGAAGATGTGCTGTACACCCTCAGCACGATTTTCCTTAAGTGGCGCTTTCCTCTCTTCCGCACGCACAAGCCCTGGCATCCTCTGGCTGAATACGCTGCTGGGGCGAAGCGATTTCCGCTGACGCCGCTGACTCGTCGGCGCAACTTGGCTCTGCAGCAGCAAGTCCTCAAAAGCGGCTGTCAGTACTACCTGTTCCCGTTGCAACTGGATGCTGATGCTCAAGTTCGATTCCATTCGCCGTTCGGTCGGATGGCGCCGGCGATAAAAACGGTTATCGAATCCTTTGCCCGCGCTGCGCCAGCCGATGCCCTGCTAGTGCTGACAGAGCATCCGCTGGATACCGGGCTAGTGCCATTGGAGCGCCTCAGTCGCGACTACGCTGACCGCGCGGGCGTCGGTAGTCGGGTCATCTACTTGCGGTTTGGCACCTCTGAGCCACTTTTGACCGGCTGTAGGGGCATGGTCACGATAAACAGCACGATGGGCGTCCTGGCGCTGTCGGTTAGCGTGCCGGTGATGACCATGGGGCATGCGATCTACGATATGCCCGAACTTACCTTTCAGGGCGGATTGGATAGTTTCTGGTGCAACAGCGCGGCCCCGAACGGCGCGGTATTCGATGCATTCCGCCGCGTGCTGGCGGCGCATACTCAGATCAATGGTGGCTTTTACAGCGAGAAGGGCCTGACACTCGCGGTGGCGGGGGCAGTAACCCGCTTGGAGGCGGCGCTGACTAATCTAGCAATTGCCGCGCCGTCAGATGCTGACAGTCCCGCGAACATGTCTTGGGTCGTCGGGACTCGGCTTGAAGAAAAGATTCATGCTTAACGGGCTAGCCCTTTCGGGGTTAAACCTGCTGCCCGTAGGGCTCGGCGGGTCGCTAGCATTATGCGGCTGGATAGTACTGCGTTTGGTGCGTCGGTCGCGGCCGCGCTGGTCGGTGATGCTGTTACTCGACATTTCTGTCCCGTTTGTGTGCTTTGCGATGATCGCGGCCGCCACCTCCAGCCCGATTTTTGCTGGCGCGATGACCTTCTCTCTCGCAGTTGCTTATTCCTACGCCGATGAGGCAAAGCTAAGGGTCCTGGCGGAGCCCGTGGTGTTTACCGACTTTTTCCTTGCGTTTGATATCTTTCGGCACCCACGCTTGGCGCTTCCATTTCCCAGTAAGACCAAAGTGCTGTTCGCTGCCATCGGTGCTGTCTGTTTCTGCGTGTTAATGCTCAGGCTCGAGCCCCCGGCATGGCGCCACTCCCCGTTGCTATTGGTGTCGAGTTTCAGCCTGCTCTTCCTCGCTCTGTGGGAATTAATGCGACGAAATAGCACACATGCTGCGAAGTATCTGCGGCGTCTCGGGCTAGCCGGCGATCCGGCACAGGATTCCGCCATGTTTGGCTCCTTAGGCACGTTACTGGCGTACGGTCTTATCGCCAAAGGCGAGCGAGTTGCTCGCCAGGCCGCTGCTTCCCCGACAGCAGGCCCCACACTGCTCTCTGTATCGCCGCAGCCGCCTGCTGCCCAGCCCATTGTGCTCGTGCAGTGCGAGTCTTTTTTCGATGTGCGCCGCCTGCATGCTGCGATCAATTCGGACCTCCTGCCGAACTTTGACCAATGCAAGCGCACTTGCTTGCAATGGGGCCGCCTTGATGTCCCAAGTTGGGGCGCAAACACCGTGCGAACCGAGTTTGCCGTGCTCTCGGGCCTGTCGGACGACGCACTCGGCTTCGATCGGTTTGACCCCTACTATCGGTTTGCCCACGCGCCCATCAACTCGCTGGCCTGGCAGCTGCGTGCAGAAGGTTATCGCACGATTTGTGTCCACCCGTTTGATCCAAGGTTTTATGGTCGCAATCGGGTCATGCCCAACCTTGGATT
>CANFVX010000009.1 GCA_947450495.1 Gammaproteobacteria bacterium | reverse complement strand
CGCTCGCGGCGGCCCTCCATAGCCTGAACATCGCACCGGCGAGCGTGATGATCGCCAACAAATGGTTTCCGCTATTCAGAACCGCGCGCAGCATCCCGGCCACGATCGACGCCCGCCTGTCGGCGCTGAATGGCTATCCAATCGGGCTGTACATGGTGCATCACCCCTACGGTTTTTCCTCCACCGCCAACGAAATGAAAGCCATGGCGACGCTCGCAAAAAAAGGCGTAATCAGCGCAGTGGGTGTGAGTAATTTCAGCGCACGCGCGATGCGTCAGGCGCATCGGTCGCTGGCCGATCTGGGGCTGCCGCTGGTGGCCAATGAACTGCGTTTCAATCTGCTGCATCGTGGGCTCGAGACCAACGGCGTACTCGAGACCGCGCGGGAGTTAGGCATCAGCCTGATTGCCTACAGTCCGCTGGCCAAGGGTTTTCTGAGTGGACGGTTTCATCGCGATCCCACGGCGCTCGCGACGCAAGGCCTGCGGCGCCGCTTGATGATGCCGCAGGACATCACGCTCACAGCGCCCTTGATGGAGGCCCTCTCACACATCGCCGAGGCGCATGGCGTGAATGCGGCGGAGGTCGCGCTGGCGTGGGTGCTGCACCGACTCGGCGATCTGGGCCTGGCGGTGATCGGCGCGACCAAACCCTGGCAAGCCAGCGCGGCGGCTTCAGCCATGGCGCTGGGCTTGAGTGATGACGAGATGGGTTTGCTCACCGAGCGTTCCGACCACGCGCTCAAATGAGTCGAGGCAGGACAAGTCCGCACCGCTTGCAGTAGGCTCCGACCTAGCCCTTTCCACTCTCTGCAGCGAGGCCGCGATGAGCATCGAAATCGAATACTGCGTGATGTGAAGCTACAAGCCACACGCCCTCCGTGCGAGGGATAGCTTGCAGCGTCAGGGCGCGCAGTCCGTCACATTGATCGAAGGTTCGCGCGGCATTTTCGAGATCCGCAGCGCCGGCCGGGTGATTTATTCAAAAGCTAAGACCGGGCATTTCCCCACTGACGCGGAACTCAACGCGCTGTCGGCTGAGCTCGGTTAAGCGTGTCTGTCAGGAGATGAAACGCATGAGCCTGTGGGCAAGTGTGCTGGCGCCGGTGTTCGTCGTCGTCGCGGTGGTGGTGGTCGGGCAGTTGGGCTTCTTGCGCGGCTCGCCGCCGGCCGATCTCGGCGCCCGCGACGGCTTGTTGAAAGCGCCCTCCGAAACCCGTAACAGCGTGACCAGTCAGGCGAGCCGTTATCCCAACGCGCGACAGCGGGCGTATGCGGAGATTGCACCCTTGCGCTACACGGGCGACGCGGCTGCAGCCATCACCCGCCTCGCTGGCGTGGTCGGCGGGATGACCGGCGCCGCCTTACACACGGCAACGCCCGACTATCTTTACGCCACCTTCACCACCCGCTGGCTGCGCTTCGAGGATGATGTTGAGTTCGTGGTGAGTCCGGCCGAAGGGCTCATTCACCTGCGCTCGGCCTCGCGCCTTGGCGCTGAAGATTTCGGCACCAATCGTCGGCGCATCGAGGCCATCCGCGCCGCGTTCGAGCACGCGCAGTAGGCGCTATTTCCTCTCGTCATTTCGCTTTGGAGGTTCTCGCATGAAACTCGACAAGCCGCGCGTTCTGCCGCGTGATCAGGCCACTTGGGACGACACCACCCGCAACGCGCTCCGCGATATCAAAATCGGCACGGGCGAAATGCCCAATATCTTCAAGACGCTCGCGCATCATCCCGATTTGATGAAGCGCTGGCTGGTGTTCGGCAATCACGTGTTGTTCAAATCCACGCTCCCGGCGCGTGAACGCGAACTGGTGATTCTGCGCATTGGCTGGCTGTGTGAGGCGGAGTACGAGTGGGCGCAGCACGTGCGCATCGGCAAACAGTGCGGTCTGACCGACGATGAAATTCATCGGATCAAGATCGGGCATACCGCTCGCGGCTGGGAGGCGCGCGACGTCCTGCTCCTGAAGGCGGTCGACGAATTGCACAAGGACGCCTTCATTACCGACCCCACTTTTGCGGGCCTCGCTACGCACTACAACACGCAGCAGCTGATGGATCTGGTGTTCGCAATCGGTCAATACAATCTGGTGTCGATGGTGCTCAATACCTTTGGCGTGCAGCTCGACGACGACCTCGACACCGCTTTCGCCAACACCTGAAGGCAAGTTTTCAGCCGCGGCCCACCAGCGGCATTTTGCTGGCCATGATCGTCGTAAACAGCACGTTGGCGCCGAGCGGCAGCGAGGCCATGTGGAACACCGTATCGGCAACGTGGCCGACGTCCATGCGGTCTTCTGCCTGCAGGCTGCCATCGGCCTGACGCACTCCGCTGGCCATCGCGGCCGTCATTTCGGTCACCGCGTTGCCGATGTCGATCTGACCGCAGGCAATCTCAAAGGGCCGACCGTCCAGCGCCAGCGTTTTGGTCAGGCCGGTGATGGCGTGCTTGGTGCTGGTATAGGCCACCGATCCGGGACGTGGCGCGTGGGCCGAAATCGACCCGTTATTGATGATCCGTCCGCCCTGCGGCGACTGCGTGCGCATCTGGCGAAACGCGGCGCGGGCGCAGAGAAACATGCCGGTGAGATTGACTGACAGCGTCTCTTGCCAGGCTTCCAGCGTGATCTCGTCAATCAAGCCGGAGGGGCCAAAACGGCCCGCGTTGTTGAACAACACGTCGATCCGGCCGAAGGACTCGACGGTGGCGGCGAACGCGCGCGCAACGGCGGGCTCATCGGTGACGTCGGTCGGCAGCGCCAGTGCGTTGGGCCACTGTTCTTGCATTTCTTCCAGCGCCTCCCGGCGTCTGGCTAACAGGGCAACGTTCCAGCCTGCGTCGAGAAAACGTTCGGCGGTCGCGCGACCGATGCCGGCGCTGGCGCCCGTGACGATAAGGGTTTGCGGCATGCGGGATCCTCTGTAGGCGGATGAGAAAGCAGAGCCTAGGGCGAATGTCCGCCTGCGGGAAGTTGCTTGCTGGGCGCCATCGGGTCGCGCCCCTACAATGGCCCGATGAATCCCGCTGCCGAGTCCGAGCTTGCCGTGCCCGGTTTGCGTTATCGCATTGCCGCGCTTGGCCTCGCGCAAATCACGGCTTGGGGAACTTTGTACTACGCGATTGCGGTGCTGGCCGCGCCGATGGGCGCGTCCCTCCAGCTTTCGCCGACTGTGATCTACGGCGGCTTTTCGGTGGCGCTGTTGGCGTCGGGCTTTATCTCGCCTTGGGTCGGGCGGCGCATCGATCGGGATGGCGGACGCTCAACGCTCATGCTGGCGGCGCTGCTGGGAGGTCTCGCGTTTGTGGTGCTCGGCGTAGCGGAAAACGCGTTTAGCTATTTCTGCGCCTGGTTACTCGCCGGCCTTGCCATGGGCTGCGGGCTTTACGACGCCGTCCTCGCGGTGTTGAACCGGCTTGCGCCCGGCGCTGGCTATCGACGTGCGGTCACCGGACTCACGCTCTTTGGCGGCTTTGCCAGCACGGTGTTCTGGCCGGTCACGCACTGCTTGGTGACCTACGCCGACTGGCGCACGGCCTGCTGGCTCTATGCCTTGCTGCAATGGGGCTTTTGTTTGCCTTTGTATCGTTGGGCGGTGCCGGTCTTGCCGGTGGCGCCTGCGCCGGTCAGCGCGACGGCTGCCCCTGTCGCGACACCGCGCTCACCACGACGCTTTGCGGCGCTGGCGGCGGCCTTCGCCTTGGTCAGCTTTGCCTTCTCGGTGCTCTCGGCACATCTCATTGAATTGCTCGGTGAGGCGCACCTCAGCGTCGCCGATGCGGTCGCGGTCGGGGCGGCGTTTGGCCCCATGCAGGTATTGGCGCGAATGGTCGAGTTTGGGCTCGCGCCGCGCTCGCGGGCGGTGACGGTGGGCCGCGTGGCCTTCGGCTTGATGGCGGTCGCCTTGCTAACGCTGTCTCTAATCGACGGCCAACGCTGGCTGGCCTTCACCTTTGCGCTGCTTTACGGCGCGAGCAACGGCATTTTGACCATAGTGCGCGGCACGGTGCCGGCGGAATTGTTCGGACGGGAGAACTACGGCGCGCTGTTGGGGGCGCTGGCCTTGCCCTCATTCGTGGCAAAAGCCGTCGCGCCGCTGCTGTTTGCGCTGACCCTCAGCGCGGGCATCAGTCACGCTCACGCCATGCTGGGTCTGGCGGCGGCCGGGGCGCTGGCCTTTATCAGCTTCGAGATCGCGAGATATCGCGCTTAACGGGTCTCGGTTTTGGTTTCGCCGCAGCGCTGGCATTTGAGGATGGTCACCAGCTTGCCCAGCTTCACGTCAAAGGGTTTGCGCTGCCAGATTTCCCATTTGTGAAAGCCTTCGCGGCACAGCGTTTTGGCTTTGGCGCGTTCGCCGGGTTTGCGCGGCCGGAATTCAACGACGTCACCCATCCCTGATCTCCTGCTAGTTGGCGGCCTCCCACATCACCCATTCCTGTTTGCTGGCGGCTTTCTCAAGCATTTCCAGCAAAGGCAACGCGCGTTGGCGGAGGGAGACTTCGGGTTCGCGCGCGGTGTCGTCTTCATCGTCTGCCTTGCGCGGGGCTTGCGCAAGCGCGGCAGCGGCGTCGAGTCCGGCGCGCAGACGGTCGCGGGCGGCTGGCAGATCTTCGGCCTGCAGGGCGCTGGGGATCCGGCCCGAGACGCCCATCAGGCCGAGCAGTGTTTCTGCCACTGCGCCAAACATCAGTACGTCGTGGGAAGCGGGACTGCGAAAGCGAATGAGCATGGGATCACCAGAGGGTATGGCCGAGATCAAAATCGTGTTGCCCGTCGGCGGCGTGTCCGGCCACCAGCCACAGCGGGTGGTCGGCGTAGGCTGCGGCGCCGAGGATCCGCGTTCGATCGAAGCGCTGCCGGGCCGGGAAGTAGTGCACCAACAGCAGGGCGCTACGCTCGGCCGCGCCCGTGGCGAACGATTGCTGGATCAGATTGCCATGCAGCAGCGCGACCTGACCCGCTTCCAGCGCAAGTTCAGCGCAGGAAAAGGCCTCAACTTGCGGTTCTGGATTGCTCAGCGCCTGCGGCGGCCAATCGCTGGCCTCGTCTTGATGCGGGAGGGGCCCAAGCACATTGGACCCCGTGCGCACGCGCAGGCCGGCCACGGGCAGTTCCAGATCATCCAGCGCAATACCGCAGGTGAGGAGGTCGGCGTCTACCGGCCAGCAGGCGCCGGGTTGATACCAGGGCGTGGTCGATTCCTGCGACGGCCACCCACATTGCAGTGTCCCGCCGGCCAGAATGAGGTCTGGACCCAACAGCGGGGCGACGAGTTCGCAGAGGTTGCGATGACTCAGGTAGTCGAAAAATTCCCGAGCCAGATCGATTTGATCGTCAATCTGCCCGGGCACATGCGGCTGCCGGATAAACGCCGGCTGCTCATAGGCATGCAAGGACAGCAGCCGCTCCAGAGTGTCCTGTATCTGGAGCAACTGCGCGGTCGGCAAGCGCCAGGCGGGCACCACGTAGCCGCGTGCGCGAAAGTGTCGCTGCTCATCGACGCTTAAGGTAGGCACATTGCGGTAAGCGTCGTAGCGGCTCATCGCGACTTAGCAGGCTTCGAACAAGCCGGCCGCGCCCATGCCCTTGCCGATGCACATCGACACAATGCCGAGCTTCTTCTTACGGCGCTGCAGTTCACGCAGCACCACGCCGGTCAGGCGCGAGCCTGTCATGCCGAAAGGGTGGCCAATGGCAATCGAGCCGCCGTTGACGTTGTAGATCTCGTTGTCGATGCCCAGCGCATCGCGGCAGTACAAACACTGCGAGGCGAAGGCTTCGTTCAGTTCGATGAGGTCGATGTCGGACAGCGACAGGCCCTTGAATTTGAGCAGCTTGGGGATGGCGAACACCGGTCCGATGCCCATTTCATCCGGATCGCAGCCGGCGACGGCGAAGCCCCGGAAATACGCCAGCGGGGTGAGGCCCAGCTGCTGGGCGCGTTTTTCCGACATCAGCAGCGTCATCGACGCGCCGTCGGAAAGCTGGGAGGAGTTCCCCGCCGTGACCGAGCCACCTTCTTCAAAGGCCGGCGGCAGCGAGGCCAGGCTCTGGATAACGGTGTCGGGCCGGTTGCATTCGTCACGGTCGACGACGCCGTCCACCACCACGCTCTCGCCGGTGTCCTTGCTGATGACCTTCTTCCATTTCACCGCCATCGGCGCGATTTCATCCGCCACGAAGCCGGCCTGCACGGCCGCCGCATAGCGCTGCTGGCTCTGAACCGAATACTCGTCCTGCATCTCGCGGGTGACCTTGTAGCGACGGGCGACGACTTCGGCGGTGTTGCCCATCGGCATGTAAATCGACGGCAGGTGTTCCATCAGCCAGGGCTGGTCGGAGAATTTGGCCGGGGTGCCGCGCTCCAGACCCGTGATGGATTCCACGCCGCCGGCGATCGCAATCTCGGCGCAGCCGCTGGCAATCTGGGTGGCGGCGATGGAAATGGCGTTCAGGCCCGAGGAGCAGGCCCGGCTGATGGTCGCGGCCGCAACGCTAAGCGGCAGCTTCGAGAGCGCCACGCCATGGCGGGCCATATTGCCGGTTTGCTCGCCGACCTGGCGCGCCACGCCCACCACCACGTCGTCCACTTCCGCCGGATCAATCGCCGGATTGCGGGCCAGCAGCGAATCGATGCAATGGGCCACCATTTCGTCCGCGCGGGTGAGGTTGAAGGTGCCGCGATGCGCCTTGGCGAGCCCGGTGCGGATGTTGTCAACGATGACGACCTGAGACATGAAGATTCTCCCTGCAAGATTTTTGGAATGAGTGAGGCGGCCGGTACGGGTAGCGCGCCGCGCGAGCCGCCACAGGATCGTCTCCCCGGCGCGCAGTGGCAAGCCAGCGCCAATCGCCTCAGTGCTGCGTCAACGCAGTTTCCGCGCTCGTCGCGCTGGCGGCCCTGCACCCGCGCCCTTAAAATCCCGGCAACTCCCACTCCATCGAGGCTAGCCGTGACCCAATTCGAGCAACAGATTCAGAAATTCCGTACGCAAGATGGTTTCATCGCTGCGCTCGACCAAAGCGGCGGCAGCACGCCCAAGGCGCTGCGGATGTACGGCGTGCCGGAAAGCGCTTACTCCGGCGAAGAAGAGATGTACCGCATGGTTCACGCCATGCGCACCCGCATCATCACCACGCCGGCTTTCAACGGCGACCGCATTCTGGCCGCCATCCTGTTCGAGAACACCATGGACCGCGAGATTGAAGGCCGCTCAACGGCGGACTATCTCTGGAACGTGAAGCGCGTGGCGCCGATGCTCAAAATCGACAAGGGTCTGGCGGACGAGGCCAACGGCGTGCAGCTGATGAAGCCCAATCCCGGCCTCGACGCCCTGCTCGACAAGGCCAAGGCTAAAGGCATTTTCGGCACCAAGATGCGCTCGGTGATTCAGCAGGCCAACGCCGCCGGCATTCAGGCGGTGGTGGACCAGCAGTTCGAAGTGGCCCGCCAAATTATCGCCAAGGGTCTGGTGCCCATCGTCGAGCCCGAAGTCGACATCCACTGCCCAGACAAGGCGGCCGCCGAGAAGCTGCTGAAAGCCGCGCTGCTGGCAGGGCTCGATAAACTCCCGGCCAATGAGCTGGTGATTCTCAAACTCACCCTGCCCGAAGCAGACAACCTCTATCTCGACTGCATCAAGCACCGCAACGTGCTGAAAGTGGTGGCGCTGTCCGGTGGCTATCCGCGTGAGGAATCGAATACGCGTCTGGCCCGCCAGACCGCGATGGTGGCGAGCTTCTCACGGGCATTGAGCGAAGGCCTGTCGGCCCAGCAGTCGGATGGGGAATTCGACGCGACGATGAATGCGTCGATCCAGAGCATTTTCGAAGCTTCGAAGTTCAAGGCCTGAGCGACCACTTCAGCGCCGCGCGGCTGTTCTAGCTCGCGGCGCGGCTGTTTCAGCTCGCGGCGCGTCTGTTTTAGCTCGCGGCGCGGGCTTCCAGAATCGCCACTGCCGGCAGGGTCTTGCCTTCCAGATATTCGAGGAAGGCGCCGCCGGCGGTGGAAATGTAGGACACCTCGTCCGCAATCCCGAACTTGGCAATCGCCGCCAGGGTGTCGCCGCCGCCCGCGATCGAGAACGCCGTCGACTCGGCAATCGCCTCGGCCAGCGCCTTGGTGCCGCCGGCAAACTGATCAAACTCAAACACGCCTAACGGTCCGTTCCACACGATGGTGCCGGCAGATTTCAGAATCTCGGCGAAGCGCGCGGCGGTCGCCGGGCCGATGTCGAGAATCATGTCGTCGGCTGCGATCTCGGCGACAGCTTTGGTGGTAGCCACGGCAGTCTCCGCAAACTCCTTGCCGCATACCACGTCCTGCAGCAGCGGCACTTCCGCGCCGCGCGCCTTGGCCGCGTCCATGATGCGGCGGGCGGTGTCGAGCATGTCGTTCTCGCACAGCGACTTGCCGATTTCGGCGCCGGTCGCGCGCAGGAAGGTGTTGGCAATGCCGCCGCCCACGATGAGCTGGTCGACCTTGCCGAGCAGGGCTTCCAGCACCTCGAGTTTGGTCGAGACTTTGGAGCCGCCGACGATCGCGACCAGCGGCCGCTTCGGCGCGTGGAGCGCGAGTTTGAGGGCGTCGATTTCGGCTTTCATCAGCGGGCCGGCGCAGGCCACCGGCGCAAATTTCGCCACGCCGTGGGTGGACGCCTGCGCCCGGTGCGCGGTGGCGAAGGCGTCGTTCACAAAGACATCGCACAGGGCCGCCATCTTGCGGGCCAGCGCCTCGTCGTCTTTTTCTTCCCCTACCTGAAAGCGCACGTTTTCGCACAGCACGACTTCGCCGGGGGCGCAGTCCACGCCGTCCAGCCAGTTGGCGATGAGCCTTACCGGCTGGCCGAGCAGGGCGCCGAGGGCTTCGGCGACCGGGGCGAGCGACGAGGCCTCGTCGAACACGCCTTCTTTCGGCCGACCGAGATGCGAGAGCACGATCACGCGGGCACCGGCCTTGACCGCCGCTTGCAGCGTCGGCAGCCCGGCGCGCAAGCGAGTGTCATCGGTAATGCGACCGTTTTTCAGCGGAACGTTAAAGTCCTCGCGAATCAGCACCCGCTTGCCGGCGAGGTCGAGCTCTCCCATCGCGCGCATGTCAGGCACTCGCCTTCATCAGGGCCAGCGAGGTGTCCAGCATGCGGTTGGAGAAGCCCCACTCGTTGTCGTACCAGGACATCACCTTCACCAGCGTGCCGTCGATGACCTTGGTCTCGGAGAGTTCGACGATGGACGACGCAGGGTTGTGGTTGAAGTCGATCGACACCAGCGGTTCTTCGTTAATTTCCAACACGCCTTTGAGTTCGCCGGCGGCGGCTTCTTTCAGAATCGCGGTGATTTCTTTCTTGTCCGTGGGGCGCGAGGCGCGGAAGGTCAAATCCACCATCGAGACGTTGATGGTCGGCACGCGCACCGCGAGGCCATCGAGCTTGCCGTTCAAATCCGGCAGCACCAGGCCCACCGCCGCGGCGGCGCCGGTCTTGGTGGGGATCATCGACATCGTGGCGGAGCGCGCCCGGCGCAGATCTTTGTGATAGACGTCCGTCAGCACCTGATCGTTGGTGTAGGAGTGGATGGTGGTCATGAGGCCCGATTCCACACCAATTTTTTCGTGCAGCGGCTTGACCAGCGGCGCGAGGCAGTTGGTGGTGCAGGACGCGTTGGAGATGATTTCGTCGGAGGCTTTCAGCGACTTGTGATTCACGCCGTACACGATGGTGGCGTCGACGGTATCGCTGGCCGGCGCGGAGATAATCACCTTCTTGGCGCCGCCCTTTAAGTGCAGGCTGGCTTTCTCGCGGGTGGTGAACAGGCCCGTGCATTCAAACACCACGTCGACCTTCAGTTCGCCCCAGGGCAGCTTGGCCGGATCGCGTTCGGCTAGCACGCGGATTTTGTCGCCGTTGACCACCATGTACTCGCCGTCTACTTCCACCTTGCCCGGGAATTTGCCGTGGGCGGTGTCGTAGCGGGTGAGGTGGGCATTGGTCTGGGTGTCGCCGAGGTCGTTAATGGCCACGATCTGGATTTCGCCGGTGCGCCCGGATTCATACAGCGCGCGCAGGACGTTGCGACCGATGCGACCATAACCGTTAATGCCAACTCGAATGCTCATGGGGGACTGTCTCCTGCGTTGTCTTGTGTCGTTTATCCGATAGTGCGCTTGCCGAAGGCACTAGCGCTTGAGGTAGGCGGCAATTTGCGCCAATACCGCGTCTTTGCCGAAGCCAAAATGCTTGAACAGCGCGCCCGCCGGGGCCGAGGCGCCAAAACTCTCCATGCCGATGACCAAACCATCGAGCCCTACGAAGCGATACCAGTAGTCGGCGATGCCGGCTTCCAGCGCCACGCGGTGGCGGATGGCGGTGGGCAGGACGGATTCGCGATACGCGGCGTCCTGGCGGAGGAAGGCGTCGGTGCTCGGCATCGACACCACGCGAACCGCGTGGCCCGCCTCGTTCAGGGCGCGCGCGGCGTCCACCGCGAGGCTCACCTCAGAGCCGGTCGCGATGAGGATGGCCTGCGGCGCGGCGGCCGGTTCCAGCAACACATAGCCGCCGCGGCGGATGTTTGCCAGCTGGACGTCGTCGCGCGCCTGCGGCGGCAAGCCCTGACGGGTAAGAATGAGGGCGGTGGGGCCGTCCTGACGTTCGACGGCGGCAATCCACGCGGCGGTGGTTTCGGCGTTGTCGCAAGGCCGCCAGACCGCGCAGTTGGGGATGAGTCGCAGCGAGGCGGTGTGTTCCACCGGCTGGTGCGTGGGGCCGTCTTCGCCCAGCCCAATCGAGTCATGCGTCAGTACATAAATGGCGCGCTGGTTCATCAGCGCCGCCATGCGGATGGCGTTCCGCGCGTAGTCGGAAAACACCAAGAAGGTGCCGCCGTAGGGAATGAAGCCGCCGTGCAGCGACAGCCCGTTCATCGCCGCCGCCATCGCAAATTCGCGTACGCCGTAGTTCACGTAGTTGCCGCCCGCGTTGCTGGCGGTGACGGTGCGGCTGCCCGCCCAGTGGGTGAGGTTCGACTCCGCCAAATCGGCCGAGCCGCCCACGAACTCTGGCAACAGGGGGCCGAGTTTTTCCAGCGCGAGCTGGGAAGATTTGCGGGTGGCGTTGGCGGCGGTGCTGGCCTGCGCCTCACTCAGAATGTCGGCTACGGCCTGAGCCCAGTTGGCGGGCAGTTCGCCCTGCGTGCGGCGGGTGAATTCGGCGGCGAGTTCGGCGTGGCTGGCGGCGTAGGCGTCGAACAGGGTTTGCCATTCGGCTTCCGCTGCCGCGCCGCGCGGGCGGCCATCCCAGGCGGCGTAGATGTCGGCCGGTATCTCGAACGCCGGGTGCGTCCAGCCGAGCTGTTCGCGGGTGGCTACAATTTCGGCCTCGCCCAGCGGCGCGCCGTGGGCGGCGGATTTGCCGGATTTATTGGGGCTGCCGAAGCCAATGACGGTGCGGCAACAAATGAGCGTGGGCTGCGTGGTGTTGGCCTGTGCGGCGGTGATGGCCGCGTGCACGGCAACCGGATCGTGGCCGTCAACCTGCTCGATCACCTGCCAGCCGTAGGCGCGGAAACGGGCCGGGGTGTCGTCGGTGAACCAGCCCACCACGTTGCCGTCGATGGAAATCTGGTTGTCGTCGTAGAGCGCAATCAGCTTGCCGAGGCCAAGCGTGCCGGCCAGCGAGCAGGCTTCGTGCGAAATGCCTTCCATCAGGCAGCCGTCGCCGAGGAACACATAGGTGTGGTGGTCAACCACCGGAAAGCCGTCGCGATTGAACTGCGCGGCGAGGATTTTTTCTGCCAGCGCCATGCCCACGCCGTTCGCGATCCCCTGACCCAGCGGGCCGGTAGTGGTTTCAACGCCGGGCGTGTGGTGAACCTCGGGATGCCCGGCGGTTTTGGAGCCAAACTGGCGAAAGTTTTTGAGTTCTTCGAGCGGCAGGTCGTAGCCCGTGAGATGCAGCAAGGAGTAGAGCAGCATCGAGCCGTGACCGTTGGAAAGGATGAAGCGATCGCGATTCGCCCAGGCCGGATTGCCTGGGTTATGACGCAGAAAATCCCGCCACAGCACCTCGGCCAGATCGGCCATGCCGAGCGGGGCGCCGGGATGGCCGGAGTTGGCGGCCTGAACGGCGTCCATGCTGAGCGCGCGAATGGCATTGGCCAGCACGCGTCGCGCGGCGGGGGCTTCGACCGGGCGGGTCATGGCGGATGTAGTCATGCAAGAAAATCCTTGGGCTGCGGCGGATCGGAAGTCTGGGTCCGTATAGACCGGGTTCGCAGCGGTTGCCCACTAAACCCGGCTTGAAAGACCGCAGATTCTAGCCGCTGAGCGGGGCTGGCAAAAGCGCGAGCGCCGCGCGCGCCGGCATTTGGGCGGGACGCCCGCGCCTCCCGCCCGGTCTGTGCCGGGAGATTTTCCTGCCCTCGGCGGTCTCGCCGGTGCCGCTATTGTCCCGGGCCAGCGCCTGCGCAAAATGCCTCTCACGCGGCAGTCTGGCCGCCGGTTTTGCGGGTTACACCTTGGGAGCCCTTCGGTATAGTCGCCCTCCGCGCCTAGTCCTCACTGACCGGCCTCACCAGCCCCGCGCCCAATACGAGACAACACCCATGACCGGCATCGACATCAGCTTTGAGTTTTTCCCGCCGCGCAGCCCGGATGCGGTGGCGCGACTGGAGCAGACGCGAGCCCGCCTTAACGCCTGGCGTCCCAGTTTCTTCTCGGTCACCTTCGGCGCCGGCGGCAGCACGCGGGAACTCACGCTCGAAACCGCGCAGGCCGTCACGGCCGCCACGGGCGTGGACTGCGCGCCGCATATTTCCTGTCTCGGCACGCCGCAAGCGGAACTGCGCGCGGTGATTCAACGTTATGTGGACGTGGGCATTAAACGCGTGGTGGCGCTGCGCGGCGATATGCCCTCGGGGCTGACCGGCTTTGGCGAACTGCGCTATGCCAGCGAATTGGTGGCGTTTATCCGGCAGGAAGCCGGTGACGCCTTCCATATCGAAGTTGCGGCCTATCCGGAGTTCCATCCGCAGGCCACGACCGCAGCCGCCGACCTCCAGCATTTCAAGACCAAGGTCGAGGCCGGCGCCAACAGCGCCATTACCCAGTATTTCTACAACCCGGACGCCTATTTCCGCTTCCTCGACAGCTGCGCGGCGCTAGGGATTAGCCTGCCGATCGTGCCCGGCATCATGCCGATCACCAATTTCTCGCAGCTCATGCGTTTCTCGGAGATGTGCGGTGCCGAAGTGCCGCGCTGGATTGTGAAACGCCTGCGCGATTTCGGTGACGACCGCGAGGCGATTCGCGCCTTCGGCATCGACGTCACCTCTGCGCTGTGCGAACGCCTGGTCTCGGGCGGCGCACCGGGCCTGCATTTCTACACCATGAACCAACACGAGGCGGCGACCGCCATCCTCACCAATATCGGAGTGAACAGCAGCCATGGACGGCAGCTCGACGCTAACCACTCTCCGCCGGCCGTCGACTAGACGCGCAGGCTACGCGCTCGGGCTTGCGCTGGGCCTTGCGCTCGGCGGCTGCGCCTCGCCGCCGCCGACGTTCAAGGCCCCGCCACCCGCCGCGCTGTCCGCGCCCATTCCGTCCCTGCCTGCGGCGCTCCCGCTGGTGCCGCCCCCGCCGGCGACCGGCGCCGGCAAACGCTATCGCGTGGTGGTTAACCATGTGCCGCTGCGCGATGTGCTGTTTGCGCTGGCGCGGGACGCCGCCCTCAATCTTGATCTCCGCGGGGAGCTGTCGGATCCGGTGACCGTGCACGTGGTGGACGAGACCGTGCCGCAGATTCTCGCGCGCCTCGGCCGCCAGTTTGACCTTCGCTATACGCTCGAGGGCGATCGCCTGACGGTGGCGCCGGACGAGCCTTATTTCCACACCTACGAGGTGGGCTACGTCAATCTGGCCCGCGACACCGAGACCTCGGTCAGTGTGGCCACCCAAGTGGCGACCACCGGCGAGGGCGGCACCGAGCGCGGCGCGGGCGGCAGCGGGCCGGGCACTAACAGTTCTTCGACGCGGGTAAATTCAAAGGCCAGCCACCGCTTCTGGCCCACGCTTGCCGCCAATGTGCTGGCCCTCATCGGCAAGGCCGCGCCGGCGGGCGAGGAACTCCCGAGTTCGGAGGCGCTGGTCGTCAATCCCGAGGCCGGTTTGCTGTCGGTCAAGGCAACGCATCGCCAACACGCCGAAATCGCCGCGTTCATCGAGCAGGTGCTGGTCAACGTGCGCCGGCAGGTCCTCATCGAAGCCACCGTGGTGGAAGTGAGTCTCAACGACCGCTACCAGTCGGGCGTGGATTGGCAGCTCATTCTGGACGAAGCCCGTGCCGGCCTTGGCGCCAGCCAGAACCTCCTCGGCGCGCTGTCCGACGGCGCGGCGGCGTTGACGCTGGGCTATCACCACCCCGACGCCGATGGCCGCGTCATCGACGCCACGCTGAAGCTCCTGCATGAGTTTGGGGACACCCGCGTGCTTTCAAGCCCGCGCCTGATGGTGCTCAACAACCAGACCGCGCTGCTGAAAGTGGTGGAGGAACTCGTGTACTTCACCGTGCAGGTGACCGCCACCGACGGCACCGCCAACGCGCAGGGCCGCACGGTGGTGCAGAGCGAGGTCCACTCGGTGCCGGTGGGCTTGGTGATGGCCGTGACGCCGCAAATTTCGGCCGATGCCGAAGTCACGCTCACCGTGCGGCCGACCATCTCGCAAAAAATCGGTGACGCCATCGACCCCGGCCCGCAGCTCGCACTCAGCCTGAACGGCGACGGCAAATCTCTGCCCAACAACACCGTGCCGGTGATCCGTACCCGTGAGATGGAGTCGGTGCTGAAACTCGTGAACGGGCAGGTGGGCGTGCTCGGCGGCTTGATGCAGGACGAGCAAATTGCGAACCGCCGGGAAGTGCCGGGCTTGAGCCAGCTGCCGGGGCTTGGCGCCTGGCTGTTCCGGGGCGAAAGCCGGAGTCACCGCAAGACGGAGTTGGTGATTTTTCTGCGGCCTGCAGTGGTGGAGACGCCGAGCGTCGCCCGCGATCTGCGGGACTATCAACCGTGGCTGGAGCAGGGGGCGCGCCCATGAGCCCGCGCTTGCGCCTCTCACCGCATCTGCAGTGGCGATCCTCAACGCCGGCGCTGGCTTGCCTCGTTGCGGTGGCCCTGGCGCTGGGGCTAGGCGCGAGTGCGCGGCGCCTGCAAGGCCACGCGGTCGCGCTGGCAGTGCCACTGATCCCGCAGGTGAACATGATGTCGGCGACGCTGCCGTGGCCGGCGGTTCTCGCGCCGGAACCGCTTACCGTGCCGCCCCGGCTCGCGACCGCTGGGCTCCCGGAAGCTGCCGCCCCGTCGTCGGTCGCGGCGGTGCCGGAGATTGAGATTCATCTCACATCACCGCGCCCGGGGTCGCCGCTCGCGACCGCCCACGCCGCCTGGTGGCGGGGCGATCTGGCCGCCGCGCGCGCCGCCTATCTGGCAGCGCGCGGGCAAACGCCGCGACTCGCCGAGCCTGAACTCGGACTGGCGGCGCTCGCGCTGCGCGAGGGCGCGAGCGCCGCAGCCGCCAGTCACTATCGCGCCGCCTTGCAACTCGACCCCACGAATGCGATCGCCCGAATCGGCCTGCTGAGCGAGGCACCCTCCAAGTCCGCGCGCCGGGACCTCGCGCAGGAGACTCGCAATCCCCGGGAGCTTGCCCGTTTCCACTACGCGCTCGGCCAGGCGGCGGCCGCGGCAGAGCAGTGGGCGCCCGCCCGGCAGGCGTTCGCGCAGGCATTTGCCCTCTCGGCCAGCGCCGATTACGCGGTGGCGCTCGCTGTTGCGCTCGATCATCTGGGGCTTGAGGCCGAAGCCGCGGACTACTACCGCCGCGCATTGGCCGACTGGTCGGCCGCACGCGCCGGTTTTGACCCCGCCCCTATCCGCTTGCGGCTGCAAGCGCTTAACGCTGAATTCTGAGGGGGTGACCATGGCATCTGTTCCGCAACGCCTGGGCGATCTTCTGCTGGCGCGGCGCGCGCTGAGTCCGGACCAACTGGGAACGGCGCTGGCCGAGCAGCAGCGCCGGCCCGAGCCGCTGGGGCAGATCCTGCTCCGGCTTGGGTTTGTCACGGAGAACAACTTGCTCGAAGCCTTTGGCCACGCGGTGCACGAGGCGCCGGCGGGCGCGCGTTTGCGCCCCGAGCCGGCGGCGCTGGCGCTGCTGCCAGGCGATCTCGCGCAACGTTTTCAGGTCTTGCCCTTGAGTATCGACCCCGCGCTGGGGCGCCTGACGCTCGCCATGCGCGACCCGGCCGACGTGGTGGCGCTGGATCACTGCGCCGCGCAGTTGCCGGCCAACACCACTATCGAAGCGCGCGCCGCCGATGCACTGGAACTGCGCGACGCGATCGAGCAGGCCTACGGTTTACGCAGTTCGGTGCGGGCGCTCACGCAACACTTCGACCCATCGGCCGGGACAGAGATCGGACGTGCCGCGCGCGATCCGGCCGAGGCTTCGCCGCCCGTCATCCGCTTGCTGGAGGCGGTGCTGGCCGAGGCCGTGCGGCAAGGGGCGTCGGATATCCATTTCCAGCCGGGCGCGGCTGGCCTCGCGCTCCGCTATCGGGTGGACGGCGTTTTGCGCCTCGCGCACAGCCTGCATCGGGACTACTGGCCACCGCTGGCCGTGCGCGTGAAGGTGTTGGCCGGGCTCGATATCGCCGAATCACGGGCACCGCAGGACGGCCGTTTCAGCCAGCAGGTGGCCGGGCGCGAGATCGATTTCCGGGTGGCCAGCCTGCCGACAACGCAGGGCGAAAACATCGTGTTGCGAGTGCTGGATCGGGCGCGCGGCATAGTGCCGCTGACGGGGCTGGGGCTGGACGAGGCGAGCCTGCAGCGCCTGCGGCTGATGGTCGCCCGGCCGAGTGGCTTGATGCTGGTGTGCGGACCCACCGGCTCCGGCAAGACCACCACGCTCTATAGCCTGCTCAATCACCTGAACAGTCCGGCGGTGAACATCATGACGCTGGAGGATCCGGTGGAATATCCGCTCGCGGACATCCGCCAGACCTCGCTCGCGGAGGGCCTGCGGCTCGATTTCGCCAGCGGCGTGCGGGCCTTGCTGCGACAGGATCCGGACATCCTGCTGATTGGTGAAATCCGCGACGAGGACACCGCCGCCATGGCCTTGCGCGCGGCGATGACCGGGCATCAGGTGTTCTCCACCCTGCATGCCACCGCGGCGCTCGGGGCCTTGCCCCGACTGTTCGAGATGGGCATTGAGCCGGCCTTGTTGGCCGGCAATCTGAGCGGCCTCATGGCCCAGCGGCTGGTCAGAAAGCTGCGTCCCGAGTGCATTGAGTGGGTGATGCCGAACGCGCTTGAACGGCGCCTGCTGGGCATGGCCGACGGCGAGCACCGCAAACACCCGCGCCCCACGACCAGCGCCCGGCAGGCGGCGCACGGCGGGTATGCGGGGCGGATCGCGCTCATGGAGTTACTCCGCGTAGACCGCGCGATGGATGAACTCATCGCCCGCAACGCCGGCCCGCGCGATCTGGCGCTGGCGGCGCGCGGGGCGGGTTTTGTTGCGCTGGCCGAGGTGGCGAGCGAACGGGTGCTGGCCGGCCTCACCACGCTGGAGGAAATTGCCCGCGTGGTTGACCTCACGCCACGCGTGGAAGCGCTGCCGTGAGAGCGTTCCGCTATCGCGCGCTCGATGCGGCCGGCGGGGTGCATCAGGGACACGCGCGGGCGTCCGGCCTGGCAGAACTGGACGCGCTGCTCGCCGGTCGTGGGCTGGAACTGCTCCGCGCCCGACCCAGCTGGCGACTCGGCGCGCGCGATGAGCCCCGGCTGCCGCGTCCGGCGCAAATGCTCTTGTTGAGCCAGCTCGAGCAACTGCTGCGCGCCGGTTTGCCGATGCTGGAAATTCTGGCCGAGCTTGCGCGTGCGGGCGGCGCGGCCGGCGCCATCGCCCGTGGTCTGGCCGAGAGCATCGCGGCCGGGTTGCCGCTGTCGGCCGGGCTCGCGCGTTTTCCCCAGGTGTTTGATCGCGTGCTGGTATGTCTGGTGCAGGCCGGCGAAGAAAGCGGCAGCTTGCCGACCCTGCTGCAGCAGGCGGTGGCGGATCTGCGGTGGCAGGAGGAACAACTCGCGCTGACGCGACGGGTGTTGCTGTATCCGGCGCTGGTCGGCGGGGTGTTGGCGGCGGCGCTGTCCTTCCTGCTGGTGTACGTGGTGCCGCAACTGGCCGGCTTCCTCACCGGCATGGGGCAATCCCTGCCGCCGCAGACCCGCGCGCTGCTGGGCTGTGCCGATCTGCTCAAAGCCTATGGTCTGCCCGCCGCGCTTGGACTTGGGCTGCTGGCGATCGGCGCCTTCACGGCAATTCGGAGCAATACAGCGCTTGCCACCGCCTTCGATCGCCTGTGTCTGCGCTTGCCCGGGATCGGGCCGGTGCTCGGCAAGCTGGCGCTCGGCCGGATGTGTCGGGTGTGCGCGGTGCTCTACGGCGCCGGCATTCCGCTGCCAGAGGCTCTGCGCCTGACTCGCGGCGTGCTGAATAACCGCGCGCTGCGCACAGCGCTGGTGGTGGCGGAGGAGCAAATCGACGCCGGCGCCGGTCTGCATGGCGCGTTCTCGGCGGCGCAGATATTCCCCGACCTCCTGCTGCGGATGCTGCGAGTGGGCGAGCATAGTGGGCGCCTCGATGAGGCGCTGGGTCAGGTGGCCGAGTGCTTCGCCAGCGACGCGCGTGAAACCGTTGCGCGTCTGCAGACGCTGCTCAATCCCGCGCTTGTCGGGGTGCTCGGATTGGTCTTGCTGTGGATCGTTTGGGCCGTGTTCGAGCCGCTCTACGGGCTACTCACGCACCTCCGGGTGTAGACGACGATGCGTCGCGCCTACGTGCTGATGGTGGGGCCGGACGGCGTGCGCTTGCTCCGCTGCTCGCCGCGTCGGGTGACAACGCTTTGGGCAGGCCCAAACGAGGTGCAGACGCCGGGGGCCGTGGGCGAGGTGTTACGGAACTTGCCGCCAGGCCCCGTGTGGCTGCTGCTGGATGTGGTGGAAGAGGAATATCTGACTGCGAGCCTGCCTTTGACTACGTCGCGGGACCGCGCGCGTTTGCTCGAGCGACGGCTGGCGAGCGCCTTCGGCAGCACGCCGCTGCGGCTGGCTCAGCCGGCAACGGGGACCCAGCCTACGTCTGCCCTGCTCAGCGCTATCACCCGGCCCGAACTGCTCACCCCTTGGTTGGAGATGCTGCGCGAGAGCCCCAGCGCCTTGGCCGGGGTGTATTCGCTCGCGCTGCTGGGCCCGGCGCTGCTGTCGCTTATCGGCCCGACCGCCGGCCCCTGCGTGCTGGTGAGCCGCCAGAACGTGGGCGGGCTGCGGCAAAGTTTTCTGCGCGATGGGCAGTTGGTGATGAGTCGTCTGGTGCCGCTCGGCGCCGCGCAGGACAGGCTGGATGGCGCGCGGGTCGAAACCGAACTTGCCCGTCTGCGCCAATACCTTGAGCGCTCAGGCCTGTGTGCGCCAGACGAGACGCCCGCCGTGGTGGTCGTGGCCGACGACGGCCTACCCCCGGCGTCGGCAAACGAGGCCGGGCAGGCGTGGCGCTACGTCCCGGTGGATGGACTACTTGGGGCGCGTGGCTCCCGCCAGATAGACGACTGCGACGCGCTCTTCGCCGCCCTGCTGTGCCGCGCGCCGCCTGCCACCCAGTACGCGAGCCCCGCCCAGACCGCGGTGCATCGGGACCGACGGCGAACCCGTCTGGCACTCGGCGCGATGGCGCTCGGTCTGTGCCTGGCCGCCGGGGCGGGTCTGTGGCAAACCCTTGAGGGCTTGCAGCTGGCGGCGCGTGCGGCGGCGTTGGCGGCGCGCAACGGTGAGACGCAGGCCAGTCTCATCATCCACCGCGCGGCCTTGCCGCCAGCGTTGTTGCCGAGTGAGCAATTGCGGCCGGCGGTCGCGCTGGTGGCCGAGGTCGCCAGCCGCCGCCGCAATCCACAGCCCGCGCTTGCCCGGGCCGGGGCGGCGCTCGCCACCGTGCCGGCGCTGCGTTGGACCGCGCTGGAATGGCAGGCGGCAGAGGCGGCGAGTCCTTCTGCTGAAGGACCGAGCGTGATTCGCGGCACGGTGGAAGGGCTTGCCGGCGATGAGCGGGCGGCGCTCGCGGCGATCTCCGCGCTTGCCAGCGCGCTCGCCGGGCAGCCGGGTGTGGCTGGCGTAAAAATTCTGGAGACGCCGCTGGATTTGCCGGCTAGCCCCGGTCCGGCGGCGCCGTCGAGCCCGGGCTTTGCAGTGGCCTTCACGCTGGACAGCCGCCATGCGCCCTGAGGCACTGGCGCGCTGGTGGCGCACGCTCGGCTACGCGCTCGGGGTGGCGCTCGCCCTTGCGCTGGTGCTGGGTCCCTATCGCTTTCATACGCGGATGGCGCAGCGCCTCGCCGCGGCCGAGACCGTTCACGCCGCGCTGGAGAGAGAATCCGTGGCGCTGGCCGAAGCCGCGCGCGCGCAGACGCAGTGGGCCCCCGCCGTGGTGGCGCTGGCGCGACAGGGTCTGCTGGGGATGCCGGCGCGCCTCAGTTGGGTCGAAGCCCTGAAAGCGGCCGGCCCCGCGCTTGCGCTGCGTGATTGGCAGTGGTCGTTCGGGCCGCTGGCGCCGGCCACCGTGCCGGGCTTGTCGCCGGTCCCGGGCTTCGAAGTGGTCGCAGCCCCGGTGAGGGTGCGGTTCGGGGCGCCCGATCTGGCGACCGTCGGCGGTTTGCTGCGCTGGCTGGAGCGCCACGCGGGCGGGGTTCTCACCGTTCGCGACTGTCATCTCCAGCGACTGAACACGGAAGGACCCGGCGGCCTTGAGGCGCGTTGCGAGAGCGAGTGGCTGACGGTGCAGCCTGCGGCCCAGCAGGGGCAGCCACCATGAAGCCCGTCGGCCGCGAGCGCGGGGTAATCGTTTTGCTGCTACTGGTGGTGTTGGCCCTGACCGCGGCCGGCGCGCTGTTGCTAACGGGCCTTGAAGCAAATCGTGCCACGCCTGCCGCAGTTGCCCGCCGTACGGCGACCGCGCTGGCCGAAGCGCGCGGCGCCTTGCTGGGCTACGCGGCGGCCTATCCGGACCGGGCCGGCGTGAACAGTCGCACCGCGGGTCCAGGCCTGTTGCCCTGTCCGGATACGCGACTCGACAGCAACGATGTGGCCGGGCAGGCGGATTCTCCCTGTGCGCTATCGAGCGCGACCGAGACCGGACTGCTGCCCTGGCGCACGCTGGCGCTGCCCGATTTGCGCGACGGCACCGGCGCGCCGCTGTGGTACGCGCTCGCGAACGGCTATCGGAATAATCCCGCCGGGGTGGTGAACAGCGACACCCCGGCGGACTTGCGCCTTGATAACTGTCGGCTCGACGGCCGCAGTATCGCCGCCCTCATGCTGGCGCCCGGTGCGCCGCTGGGCCGCCAGCAGCGCAATGCCGACGCCCTCGCGACGCGCTATCAGGCCAGCCACTATCTGGAAGAGGCCAATGCCAGTCGCGGCGACGGCTGTTTCGGTAGCGCCACCGGCGCGAGCGCGAACGACGTCCTCGTTGCCATCGACCGCGAGGCCCTGAACGCGGTGATGGAGCGCCGGGTGCTGGCGGAAGTGCTGCGCGCCCTGCGTCGCTACGCGGCCGATCCGGAGGCCAACGACCGCAACGGGCAGGATCCAGTTTGCCTCGCAGCCAGCGCCGCCGGGGATTGCGATACCGCCCTGCCCTGGCTAAGTCCCTGGGCGGCGCCGGCCACGAGCCCGTTTGCTGGCGTGGTCGGCACCCGCACTGGACAACTGCCGTTGCGGCGCGTTGGCGTGAGCTTCGCCGCGCCCTATCTCGCCCGTTGGACGCTGGCCGGCGGCACGCTTACCAGCACCGGCGTATCGCCGCCGTCCGCCGCCTGCCTGCGTGATACCACCCAGCCCTGCGTGGTGCAGCCGCCCGGCTTTCGTGCCGGCACCGTGCTGCGGCGAGACGCCGCGGCGGACGGCGAACCGCGCTGTCGCTGGCCGGGCGGCAGCGCGCTGGTGTGCGAACGCAGCGTGGCGGTGGCTGATGCGGGCGGCTCGGGGAATTCGCTGGTTCGGCGCGAAACCATTGCCTTCAGCGGCCTGCCGCGCCAAATCCAGCGACCCGACGCCACGCATCTGCGCCGCGAGGCCACCAGCCTGAAAGCAGAAATCCTGCCGGCGGGTGCGAGCGTGGACATCAGCCTCGAAGATGTCGTTCGTAATCCCGCCGGACAGGCGCAGGCCGTAGGCGCGTCCAGGCTGCGGCTGGAGGCCGGGGCACCGGTTAACGAGTTCGTGGTGGAGGACGTCCCGCTCGACCTGGAAGTAGACGATGACGGCCAGCTGGAGCCGGCGAACCGGGCGTCGCCGGGCGAACTGCCGGCGTGGTTCGTCGCCAACCGCTGGCAGGACTATGTGCTGGTGGCCTACTGCCCGGCCTTGGCGCCGGGTAACGGCGGGCGGGCCTGCACGGCGGGTGCCGATTGTCTGGTGCTTACCAGGCGGTCGCAGGACGGCGCTGCGCAAACCTTGAATGACGTGACCGGACTGGTGGTGCTGGCGGGTGCGGCGCTGCCTTCCCAACAGCGCAGCGCGGGTGATCCGGCGCAGTGGTTCGAAGGGGACAACGCGCGCCTGGGCGGGCAGTTCACCGAGCAAGCGCCCGATGCGGGCTTTAACGATCGTCTGCGCCAGCTGGAGAGCCATGACTAGGCGCGCTGCCGGCTTCACTTTGCTCGAGCTGGCCATCGTGCTGATGGTGCTCGGCTTGGTGCTCGCCGGTGGGATCGGTCCGCTGGAAACGCACTTGGAGCAGCGCGACCGGGCGGCCACGCAGGTCTCGCTCGAGCGCGTTCGTGATGCTTTGCTGGGCTATGCCGGCACGTATGGGCGCCTGCCTTGTCCCGATGCGGATGGCGATGGCTTGCCGGATCCGGCCTTCGATCCCACCCGCAAAGCGAGCGCGAGCTGTTCTCGCAGCACCGGCTTTTTGCCCGGTGCCGAATTGGGCGTGCTCGCCACCGATGCGTGGGGCAACCGCTTGGTCTATCGGGTGACCGCGCCGCGCTTCACCTGGCCCGACGCCGACGGCTTGTGCAATGGCAACACGGTGGGCGAGCTCGATCTCTGCGCCCAGGGGGAGATCACCGTCCATAGCCGGGGCGATAACCCGCAGACCAATGGCCTCAGCGAGGGCAAGTTCGATCTGGTGCTGGCAGACAAGGTGCCCGCGCTGGTGGTGTCCCCGGGGCGCAACGGGGCGGGCGCGACCGGCGATAACGGACTGACGCACGCCGCGCCCTCCGGCGAGGACGAACTAGACAACGCCAACGGCGATGCGCGTTACCTCCTGCGCAACCCAACGCGGGGCGCGGCGAGCTGTAGCGACAGCGGCAATGAAGCAACGCCCTTGTGTGAGTTCGACGACTTGGGCGTGTGGCTGTCACCGGTGGTGCTGCAGGAGCGGCTGGTGGCCAGCGGGCGTCTCCCTTAAATCCCTTTCTTGAAGCTTTTCCTAAACTCAAAGGAGTGAGTAGTCATGGCAAATGCAAAGCGTCAGCGTGGTTTTACCTTGGTCGAAATCGCCATCGTGCTGGTAATCGTGGGGCTCTTGTTGGGCGGCGTGCTCAAAGGGCAGGAGCTGATTACCAGCGCAAGGGTGCGGAATCTGGCCGATCAGGCGACCAGCATCCAGGCGGCTTATCACGGCTTTATCGATCGCTACCGTCAGGTCCCGGGTGACTGGCCGGCGGCGCTGGCCAATCAGGCCGTGCCCGGCGTCAGCACCGGCGGCAACGGCAACGGTCGCATCGACACCGCTAACGGCAGCGACTGGACCGAGCCGCTGGCCGCGTGGGAACAACTCGCCCGCAGCGGTTTCCTGCAAGGCAACTACGTTGGGGGGAGTGCGGCGCCGACCGCCACCCAGAACGACCGGGCGCCGCGCAATGCCTTCAACGGCTTCATGTTCATCACCCGGTCCGACGACTATCTCGATTTGGCGACGCCCGCCGAGCGGCAACTGCTGGTGCTGGGCCGCGGGATTCCCGTCAACGTGCTGCGCGAACTGGACTTGAAGCTGGATGATGGCTTGCCACAAACCGGCGCCTTGCGTCAGGCGAGCACGAGCGGCGCTGCTCTGGGAGAGCTCGCACAGTCCGCGTCGAACTGCGTCGACACCACCACCCAGCCCGCCATCTGGAACATTGCCGGCAACGCTCAGGACTGCAACGGCGTGTTGCTCTACTGAGCGGCGCCAAGTCCTTGTGGCAGCGATGCTTTGGTCCCGGGCGGCCGACTAAAGTTTGCGCTGGACATCGCCGCTACGCGATTTCGGTTAGTAGAGAGCGCGTGATGATCCAACTGCATCCCAAACTTGCTGATTTGTTGCTGGACAGTGTGTCGGAAGGGCTCGCCTTGTTAGACGAGAACGGTCTGATTGCCTGGGCCAATGCGGCGTTTTGTAGCCGGATTGGCGCTTCACGCGACACCTGTTGCGGCCGCTCGGTCGCCGAGCTCGACCCGCAGGGCAGAGGCACCGACGGTATGACAGTCAGGGATTTGCGCCCGCTTGGAGTAGAGGCCGATTTGCTCCGTCTCCCCATGATGGATGCCCGTCTCGATACCTCGCAGATCGGCATCCTGCCCAAAGCGACCGCCGAACAGCGGATGGACCTCGAGATTTCCAGAAGCAGGCGCTACGGCAATCCCTTGTCCTGCATGCTGGTCTCGGTGCCGGAAGATACGAGCCCCGAAACCTTGCGCGCCCTGGCGCGATTCCTCCGCGAACAGCTGCGTTGGGTAGACATCACCGCCTGGTGGGATAACGCGACCATTTTGGTGCTGCTGCCTGAAACCACCGCGCTGGCCGCGCAGGAGTTGGGGCGAAAACTGGAAGAACAGTCAGTGGGCGCGATGCCCGAACTGCCCTTCCAGTGGAGCGCCGGCACCTGGCAGCGGGGAGACGATAGTCTGAGCCTGGTGGTGCGAGCGCGGCGCGGCGAGGCCGCCGCCGATTTGCCCCTCAGGGCGCAGGCGACTCGATAATCTCGAAATCATGGGTAATGACGGCGGTCTTGCCCAACATGATGGAGGCCGAACAATATTTTTCGGCCGACAGTTTCACCGCCCGCTCGACTTGCGCGGGCTTGAGTCCGGTGCCGCTGACCACAAAGTGCACATGAATCTTGGTAAAGACCTTCGGGACCTCATCCGCGCGCTCTGCGCTGAGTTCCACGCGGCAATCGCTCACCGCCTGACGCGCTTTCTGCAGGATGGTCACCACGTCGAAAGCACTGCATCCGCCCATCCCGACCAACACCATCTCCATCGGGCGCATGCCGATGTTGCGACCGCCGGCGTCCGGGGGGCCGTCCATCACGACCGCATGTCCGCTTTCGGCTTCGCCCACAAAGGACACGCCATCCACCCATTTAATCGTTGCTTTCATGCGTTGACTGCCTTGGCTTACGAGGCCGTACACTTTAACCGCCCGCGCGCATCAGCGGGAAATGCTGACTGGCGTCTTGCCATTGAATCGCGACTCATTGCCGAGGAGAAACCGTGATGGCGTTAGCACCCAAACCGCAGCCGCTTGCCAGCGTCCCCGTTCAGAACTTTCTCGGGCACTGCCAGCGCAAGCAGTTTGCTGCCAAAAGCGTGATCATCCGGCAGGGCGACCCCTCGAAAGACCTCTATTTCGTAGTGAAAGGCTCAGTCACCGTGTTGCTGGAGGAGGAAGACGGCCGCGATTTGGTGCTGGCTTACCTCAACCCGGGCGATTTCTTTGGCGAGATCGGGCTGTTCAACGAATCCCTGAGTCGCAGCGCCATGGTGCGGGCCAAAACGGCCTGCGAAATCGCCTATATCAGCTACGACAAGGTGAAAAGTCTGCCCAGTGTGTTTCCGGATTTGCTCTTCGCGATCGCGAGCCAACTCGCCAGTCGCCTGCGTCGCATGAACAGCAAGGTGGGCAATCTGGCCTTCATGGATGTGTCGGGACGGGTTGCGAGAAGTTTGCTGGATTTATGCAAAGAGCCCGATGCGATGACCCACCCGGATGGCATGCAAATCAAGGTGACGCGCCAGGAACTGGGCCGCATCGTTGGGTGTTCGCGGGAGATGGTGGGGCGCGTGCTGAAGACGCTGGAAGAACAGCACCTCATTGCCGTGAGTGGCAAATCGATTGTGGTCTACAACGTTTATCCGGAGCAGGACTGATTTTGTTCCTTGACAGTCCGGGAGGCACCCCGGACAATCCCGCGCCTCAAATTCACAGGCAGGTGAACTCGCTTCCGGCAATTCGGAAGCACCGTCTGGATGCCCCATCCGACGGCACCAATCACTACCTGAGTCGGCCAGTTCACCTCTACCCCGCAGAGGCCTGACGACGCTACTTTCGACAGGATGGCTACGTAGCTCAGCTGGTTAGAGCGCGGCACTCATAATGCTGAGGTCGGTGGTTCGAGTCCACCCGTAGCCACCAATTTACTCTCTGATTCCAAATAGAAATTTACACCCTCGCTCCGGCTGTCCGCTTACGCAGCACAACCAGTGCGGGACTTTTGCGGGACCCGCCCCCGCAGACCCTGTTTGCAGCCTCGATCAGCTCTTCCAATTCAGGTCCCGAGTAGTGCGTCGTGATGTCGCCGGACTTGTGTCCGAGCAGCACTTTTCGCGTCTCTAACGGCACGCCGGCAGCGCGTAATCGTCGACCGAAGGTGTGCTTCAAATCGTGTATCCGCACCTGCTTCAGACCGACCTTTTCCCGCGCCCGCTTCCAGGCCCCGTTGTACATCTTCGTCACCGGGTTGCCCCGGTAGGTGAAGACATGCGTCGGATGCTTGCCCCGCTCAGCCTCCACCACCGAGCTCGCGACTGAGTTCAACACCACCAGCCGATCTTCCCCGTTCTTCACCCACTCCCGAGGGATGATGAAGACCGAAGTCGAAAGCTCGGGGACCTGCACTTCCCAATCCCAGCGCAGCTTGCAGACCTCCTGTTCGCGGCAACCCGTGTTGACCTTAAACAGGGCCATTCGCGTGAGATGCGGCGGCAAACACTGGAATAGCGTCGTCTGCTCGTCCCAGGAGATGGGGTAGGGATCATGCCGATCTCCCCAATCCACGAACTGCAGCAGCGGTGGCGTTTCCAGCCAGGTCATTCCCGCCTCATCCCGCCACAGCCGCGCCGCCAGATTCAGAATGCGTCGCACGACCGCGAGACTCCGATTCACCGTCGCACTCTTCACCCCATCCGCACGCCTCGCGGCGATGTACGGCGCCAGCGTTCCCATGTGGACCTGTCGCAGCCTTAGCTCGCCGATATGACGGTCTAGGACGACGAGATCCTGGGCGTCGCGCGCAAGGCTGCGTTTGCAGCTCTCATTGAGATACTTCGTCGCCGCTTCACGAAACGTGCGATCTGGACGCACGCCGTAGACCACTTGCTGGCGAATCGACTCGCTAATTCGCGCTAGGAAGCGCTCGGCCTCTTCAGCGCTGCTTGAGCCACTGCTTTCGCAAATTCGCCGGCCAAAGATGACCTTGTCGATGTGCCAAATCCCCTGCCTTTGGTAGAGGCCGGGGGATCGTTTTCGTCCCATGTCAGTGCTCCTTTGAGTTGACCGGGACGTCCGTTGCGGGATTTATGGTGATCGACCCAGGCGTCCAGTTCAAGACGATCAAAGGCGATCCCCTGCCGGCCGATGGGGATTTCAGTGAGGTGGGGGCGGACGTCAGCGTTGAAGCGGCCCCGGTCCATGCCGAGGTAGCGTGGCGCGTCGCGAAAGCGGAGGAGCCGCGGGAGGATGGCGCCTAGCCGTGCTGGTTCCTGTGCTTTCGACATACCGGGCTCAGCGACCGAGGTAGACGGTGGTGATGGCTTCACGTTCATGTCCCAGTTCCTGGCTTATGGTCAGACGAGCGGTGTGGTCGAGGGCCCGTTGGGCCTCCGTCAGGGTTTTGGATGCGGGCCCCCCGGCGGCGGGGCTGGGCCACCCGGTGAGTTCCTGGTAGCGCTGCTGGGCATAGGCATGGCGCAGCCCATGCAGCTTTGAGAGTCCGGCCCGGGCGGTGTGGCCTTCGTAAATCCGGAGCTGCTGGACGTAGTTCCGATCTGCCGGGATGAGTGATCCGCGTCCCGCCAATCGATGGGCGCGATCGAGAACCTCGCGCTGGGCGGATGTGCGGATGGGGATGTCTCGCGCCTTCCCGCCCTTCGTCCACGAATCCTTGAGCTGCAAGGTATCGCCCCGGTCGGCATAGCTCGGGCTGAACTTGATCGCTTCCTCCCTCCGTAAGCCGAACGCTGCCTGCAGCTCGAGGCTCATCCGCACGAAGTCGTCTTTCACCTTGGCGAGCGAGTCGGCCATCAAGGTCTGAGCTTTGCTCTCACTGGTGACATAGACCCGCTCAGGGATGCCGTAGTGGTCGTTCGTCCGGGCGATGACGTTCTGCTTGTTCACCTTCTCCGCCCACCAGCGCAACGCCGACATCCGGTTCTTGATCGTGGCCACGGCCAGGTTGGCTTCCAGCCAATGCCTGGTCAGCGCCTCGATGTGTTTCGGCCTCAATGACTGGGCCGACATGTGGCGGAAGCCGAGCTCATGCAGCTGGTTGGCGACCAGGCTCAGCATCCACAGGCGCTGCGCCTGGGTGGCGTAGCTCCCGTCACGATTGTTCCTGCACAGGGTTTTCAGTTGGTAGTTGAGATCTCTCATGTGCACTTCGCTTCTGGTAAGTGTTGATGACCACTCATGGACCGGAGTCACATGAGCACGCTTGCGCGTGAGCGGTCGGGGACACGACCCCCAGGACCTCAAAATGCCGGGTTCCGGCGGCGTGCCTGGTCTTCGAAGAAGACCGACGCACCCCATTCCAACGCCCCTTGCGGGCATTCCTATGCTCGGTGCTTGCACACCGAAAAGTTGATGACGGGAGGAGACCCGTGTGTGGACACGCAGGTGTTGGATGAGCGAAAGACCCGAGCAACAACTCATCCGCCATCCGCAAACCGGTAGTGGTAACCGGTGGAGAAGGAACAACAGCCAGCGCGTGCGAGACCGCGAAAGTCTCGAACGGAGGCTTGAGGAGACAAGTGGGCGTTACCGCCCTTGGGACTTACAAATGCAATCGCAGTCTTTCGACTGCCGCACCCGATGAGATTGCGAGGGGTGCCTTTTGCCACGAAAGCGTCGTGGCCACGCATGAAATCACTGGCGGTAAATTTAAGCGAAAGCTATGCTCGGCGCAATAGTTTTTACGCTATTTTTACTAATTAAAACAATGTGTTATTGGAATTCCTAGGAACGCCTTGGCCCGCCCTGAACGTCTCTGGAAAGGTGCGCGATTTTCAAACCTAAACCCTATCGATGGCGTCATCCTCACGCCGTCCTGTCGAAGATGCAGCCTAAGCCTGTGATTGCGGCAGGCGTTTTCGTTCTCGTCCCTACCGTGCCGCGTAGGGACGAGAACGGCGGTCGGATGGTGCTGCATGACTGTCGGACGTGGACCCTCGCCCGCTT
>CANFVX010000008.1 GCA_947450495.1 Gammaproteobacteria bacterium | reverse complement strand
TGGAAAAGCGCGCGCAGGGCTACGGGATTTTGTTGGCCTCGGAAGAACTCGACGACCTGCTTATGCTCTGCGATCGCATTGCGGTGATGTTCAAGGGGCGGCTGATGGCGGTGCTCGACGCGGCGAGCGCGACACGTCATGAACTCGGCCTGTTGATGGCCGGTCAGCGGCTCGCCTGATGCGCCTGGTACAGGTGAACGATGCGGCCTGGTGGTGGGACTGGGTGGCCATCGCCGCCAGTCTGCTACTCGCGTTATTACTGACGGCGGCGCTGTTTCATTACTCCGGCCAGCCCGTGCAGGAGGCGCTGTCCGCTATGCTCGACGGCGCCTTTGGCAGCACCGAATCCCTGCTCGAAACCTTAACGCGGGCCACCCCGCTCACGTTCACCGCGCTCGCGACCGTGGTCGCCTATCGCGCTCGCATCTGGAGCATCGGGCAAGAAGGACAATTGCTGATGGGGGCGATTAGCGGCTACGTGGCCGCCGCGAATTGCGCCGGCCTGCCCACGCCCTTGCTGCTCACGGCAACCCTCCTCGCCGGCGCGCTGGGCGGCGCCGCGCTGGGCGCGCTGTGCGGATACTTGAAGTCGCGTTTTGCGGTCGACGAAATCATCTCGACCGTGATGTTCAACTACATCGTCTATTACTTCCTGACCTGGCTGCTCACGGGACCCTTGCGGGTGAAACACGCGGTTTATTTACAGAGCGATGTGCTGCCCGTCGGCGCGACCTTGCCGCCCTTGGTCGCGGATACCCGCTTTCATGCGGGCTTTCTGATCGCGATTGCCTGTAGCGGCGTGGTGCAGGTGCTGCTCAAGCGCACGGCCTTCGGGTTTGAGATGCGCGCCTTCGGGTTCAGTCAAACCGTGACGCGCTTCAAAGGGATCCGCAGCGAGCGCCTGTTCTGGGGCGTGATGGCGCTGAGCGGCGCGCTGGCCGGGCTCGCCGGCATCACCGAAGTGATGGGCGTGCACGGGCGATTGAATACCGACATCAGCGCGGGTCTGGGCTACACGGGGATCATTGTGGCGATGGTTGCCGGTCTCAATCCGCTCGCGGCGCTGGTCGTGGCCGTGCTCTTCGGCGGGCTGGTGAACGGCGGCTTCATGATGCAGGTGCTGACCGGTGTGCCGAAGGCGATTGTCTTCGCCACGCAGGGCATTGTGCTGCTGAGCTTTTTGGCCTGCTCCCGGCTGGCCCGCTACCGGCTGCGATGGACCCGCTGAGATGACTGATTTTTTCACGGGCACTATTGTCATCAGCATGCTCACCGCGACCATGCGTATCGCCACGCCGCTGCTGCTGGCGGCCTTGGGGGAGTTGGTGGTGGAGCGCGCCGGCGTGCTCAATCTCGGGCTCGAAAGCATGATGCTGCTGGCCTGTTTTGCGGCGTTCATCGTGACCTTGGTGAGCGGTTCGCAGGCGGCGGGGCTGGCTGCCGCCGTGGCCACCGGGCTCGTGATTGCCGCGCTGTTTGGGTTCATGACGATTACGCTGCGCACGGAGCAGTTTGTAACCGGGCTCGCCATCAATCTGCTTGCTTCAGGGCTCACGCTGTACGCTTTCCGCGCCTATCAAATCGTAAGCGGCAAGGAATCGCCCATCATCACGCTGCTGCCCAATCTCTCGTTGCCCTTGCTCGCCGACTTGCCGGGCTTAGGCGAGATTTTCTTCCAGCACAATCTGCTCACCTATCTGGCTTTTGGCCTCACGCCACTGCTGTGGGCTTTTTTGTACCGCACGCGCTACGGGCTCGAACTGCGCTTTGCCGGCGAGAATCCGGCGACGCTCGATACGCGGGGTTTGAGCGTGGCGTGGCGACGTTATCTCGCGGTGCTGTTTGGCGGCGCGATGGCGGGGCTGGCCGGGGCGTTCATCAGCCTTGGATCCTCGGTGCGCTTTGTGCCCGAAATGACCGCTGGCCGCGGTTGGCTCGCGATCGTGATTGTGATTGCGGGGAACTGGCTGCCGCAGCGGGTGCTGCTGGCGGCACTCGTTTTTGCGTTCATGAACGCTTTCCAGTTGCAGGCGCAAGCGCTCGGACTCAATTTGCCGTATCAACTGCTGTTGGCGCTGCCTTACGCGGTGGCGGTGTTGGCGATGATGCTGGGGCGCGCGAATTCGCGGGCGCCCACGGCGCTCGGCATTCCCTATCAAAGACCCTGATTCAGAGGAGTTTGGCGTGCGCAGAAGCAAATTGACCCGGTGGCAAAGGCTGACCGTCGGTGTAGGTCTTGGCATCGCGATGAGCAGCGCATGGGCGTGGCGGCCAGCGGTGATGCGCAGTGAAGACCTCTCGGTCTGGGCGCAGGGTCGCGAGACGGTGGCGCTCGATACCTGGCGTGAATTGGGCGACAACCGCAATCCGCGCAGCGACCATCCCTGGACGGTCGACGCTAAACTGCTGTCGGTGCTGTTGGCGAGCGCGCAGTGCCAAACCGGCAGCGGTCCGCGGCCGCTGTTCTCCACCGGGCAAATTGCGCGCCTCGCGCGACCTTGGGCACAGGCGCTCGGCAAAGCGGACACCAAACTCGATGTGGTGGTGACAACGCCGGACGAATGCAGCGGCAAGGGCTGGCTGCATCTCCGCAGTTTCTACGCGAAGGGCGCGCTGAATCTCATCGCGGGCGGCATCGAGGCGGAAGTCGCCCCCGGCACCCGCGCCAGAGCGGCAGCCGATGCGCCCCAGCTGCTCGCCACCCGCGGTGGCGAGGCGCTGCGCCCGGATTGGCTGGTGCTTAATGTGCAGGAAATCGCCTTCGTGCCAGTGGCCATGACGGCGGTGGTCGCCGATCGCGTGGCTACCGCGCCGGTTGCCGCAGCGGTGAGCGCGCCGATGGTCGAGGCCGTGACTTCGCAGCCGATGACACCGGCGCGCTCACCCGTGGCAGTCGCGCCCGTGAGCGCAGCACCCAATGCCGCCAACTGTCTCGGCGATATCAAGGCGCGGCTGAACGCCGTGGATCAGTTACACCGTGAGGGTGCGATTTCCAGCGATGAGCAACGCCTCGCGCGCCAGCGGATTCTGGACGCACTCTAACGATTCGATGAACACGTTTTCGCCGGCGCGCTACCGCGTGCGGAGCGTCAGCGAGCGCCAGCCCACAAAAGCGGCAAAGGCAAAGCCGGCCAGCGTGTAGAGCAGCGGAAAGCCGTTCGGATCCCACCAGGACAGCGCGGCGCCGGTAAGCGAAGAACCGCTGAGTGCGCCTAGTCCCCACAAGAGCCCAATGGCGATATTGGCGACCGCGAGCTCCATGCCTTTGTAGCGCTCGCCCACCAGCGCGAGCGTCACCGTGTACAAGCCGGTGAACAATCCGCCCCAGCAAAACAGCAGCAGGGACCGCCACAGCGCGTGGTGAATCACGAGCGGTAACAGCAGCGCGCACAGTCCGATCCCCGCGCCACAAAGGCCCAGCAGGCGAAAGCGCTCGAACCGATCGGCCATCCAGCCAAACGCGTAGGCCAGCGTCACCCCGCCCAAGCCCATGGTGGTGAGGTTGATGGCGGCGGCGTGGAGCGGTAGTCCGTGATGCAGGCTATAAACGGGCAGGAAAGACGCAATGCCAGTCTCGCGCCAGGAATAGAGCAGCACCGCACAGGAGACCACCGGCGCCATCCAGATAAACGACAGAATGTTGAACGACGCGCTGCCGTGGAGGGTGGGTTCCGTGCGGCCGGTGAAGGCGAGCGGTAGCGCCGCGCAGGCGATTACTGCCGCGCCCACCACAAATGCTGTCGGGCCGGCGCCGCCGGTCAGCGGCATCACCAGCGGTCCCAGCGACAGTGCCAGTACCAGCACCGCATTGAAGACGGCGAGCATGCGTCCCCGATGCGCGTCTTCGGCGATTTCGTTAATCCAGGTCTCGGCGGCAATGAACACCACGTTGTTTGCTGCGCCGATAAAAAAGCGCAGCACGAACCACAGCCAGACCGCCTCGACAAACGGGAAGCTGACCAGGCACAGCGCATCCACCAGCAGGCAGCCAAGGATGACGCGCTTGATGCCGAGGCTCGCCGCCAGGCGGGGCAGAATCGGCGTGATGCCGATCATGCCGAAGGCGGTCATGGCGGCGTTAAGCCCGATAAAGCTGGCGTCAAAGCCGCGCTGTTCCAGAAAGACCGCAATGAGCGGTGCGACCAGACCAATCGTAAAGCCGTAAACCGAGGCGCAGAGCGTGATCGCAATCTGGGCCTGCCGCCGTTCGCGCGGGGTCATGGCGCTGGCCGCGGCCCGTGCGCATGGCCCCGAGGGAATTGAGGCCCTGAGCGGGGCGGGGAGGGGCGGTGAAAATGCATCGGCAACGGCGCGGCTGAAAGACCGCCCCATGGTACAGGAGACCGCGCGCGGCGCGGCGGGCGGAATTCACGCTGCCCGGGATCAAACGCGGTCGGGGGCTGCGGTTGCCAAAATCAGGCTCAGTCTATATGGTTCAAGCGCTTAGTTGACCTTTCCATACGGCACCGTATGGAGACGCTAGCGACACATCCCCAGACATCCTTCAGCAGGAGGCGGCGAATGCGCATTGGCATTCCGAAAGAAACCTTTGCTGGCGAAAAGCGCGTGGCGACCACGCCCGACGTCGCCGCCAAACTCATCAAACTCGGTTATACGGTAGCCATCGAGCAGGGCGCGGGCAGTGCCGCCGATCTCACCGACGAGGCTTATCAAGCCGTCGGGGTCGAAATCCTGGGCGATGCGGCTAGCGTGTGGTCCACCTCCGACATCGTGCTGAAGGTGCGCGGTCCGGCGGCAGACGCGGCGAACGACGAAGTCGCCAGCCTGCGTGAAGGCGGCGCCCTCATCAGCTTCCTGTGGCCGGCGCAAAATCAGGCGCTGCTGGAAGGCTTGGCGGCGCGTAAAGCCACCGTGCTGGCGATGGACAGCGTGCCGCGTATCTCGCGGGCCCAAAAGGCCGACGCGCTGTCGTCCATGGCCAATATCGCGGGCTACCGGGCCATCATCGAAGCCGCGCAAAACTTTGGGCGCTTCTTTACCGGCCAGGTGACCGCTGCAGGCAAAGTGCCGCCGGCAAAAGTGTTCATCATCGGCGCCGGCGTGGCCGGGCTCGCGGCGATTGGTGCGGCCAACGGCCTGGGCGCCATTGTGCGTGCCACCGACACGCGGCCCGAAGTGGGCGACCAAATCAAATCCCTCGGCGCCGAATTTGTGCCGGTGGAATATCAGGAAGAAGGCACGGGCGTTGGCGGCTACGCGAAGGTGATGAGCGAAGGCTATCTCCGCGCGCAGGCCGAAATGATCGCCAAGCAGTGCAAGGAAGTGGACGTGGTGGTGACCACCGCGCTCATTCCCGGCAAGCCCGCGCCGCGCCTCATTACCGCTGAAATGGTGGCCTCCATGCAGCCGGGCAGCGTGATTGTTGACCTCGCGGCGGAGCAGGGCGGCAACTGCGAGTTCACCGTGCCGGGGCAGGTCGTGGAACGCCACGGCGTGCGCATCGTGGGTTACACCGATCTGCCGAGCCGCATGGCGCGTCAGTCGAGTCAGCTCTACGCCACCAACCTGCTGCGTCTGCTGGAAGAAATGACGCCCGGCAAGGATGGCGAGATGGTCGTCAACATGGACGACGAAATGATTCGCGGCGCGACCGTGATCAAGGAAGGCGCCATTACCTGGCCGCCGCCGCCGCCGACCTTGTCGGCCGCGCCGAAAGCCGCGCCCAAGGCTGCTGCCACACCGGTGGCACCGGCCAAGCCGCTGATCTCGCCGGCGCTCAAAAGTTTGTTGGTGTTAGGCGTGGGCGGTCTGGCGCTGGCCTGGCTCGGCAGCGTGGCGCCGCCGGCGTTCATGGCGCACCTCATGGTGTTCGTGCTCGCCTGCTTCGTCGGCTACATGGTGATTTGGAACGTCACGCCGGCGCTCCACACGCCCTTGATGAGCGTGACGAATGCCATCAGCAGCATCATCGCCATTGGCGCCATTCTGCAAATCTCGTCGCCCGGCGCCTTGATGACGCTGCTGGGCAGCGCGGCATTGATTCTCACCACCGTCAACATGGCGGGCGGCTTCTGGGTTACCCAGCGCATGCTCCGCATGTTCCGTCGTTCGGAGTAAGGCCATGAGTGAAGGTCTGGTTACTGTTTCCTATATCGCGTCCACGATTCTGTTCATTCTGAGTCTGGGCGGTCTGTCCAACCCCGAAACCTCGCGTCGCGGCAATCACTATGGGATTGCCGGCATGGCCATCGCCATCATTGCCACGATTCTGGGGCCCAAAGTCACCAGCATCGTGCCGGTGGTGATGGCAATGCTGATTGGCGGTAGCGCCGGCATCATCGCCGCCAAGCGCGTGCAGATGACGCAGATGCCGGAGTTGGTGGCGCTGATGCACAGCCTCGTCGGTCTCGCGGCGGTGCTCATTGGCTACACCAGCTATCTCGACAGCTCCATGCAGTTCGAGGGCGTAGAGAAAACCATCCACGAAGTCGAAATCTACATCGGCATCTTCATCGGCGCGGTGACCTTCTCGGGCTCGGTGATTGCGTTCGGCAAGCTCTCGGCGCGGATCTCCGGCAAGCCGCTGCTGTTGCCCGGGCGGCATCTCATCAATCTCGGCGGACTGCTGGCGGTTATCTGGTTCTGCAACCTCTTCCTCAACGTGGAATCGGGCGGCGTGGGCATGCTGCTGCTGTTCATGATGACCGGCCTCGCGCTGGCTTTTGGCGTGCACATGGTGATGGCCATCGGTGGCGCCGACATGCCGGTGGTGGTGTCGATGCTGAACAGCTATTCGGGCTGGGCGGCCTCTGCCACGGGCTTCATGCTGAGCAACGACCTGCTCATCGTGACCGGCGCGCTGGTGGGCTCATCGGGCGCCATTCTGTCTTACATCATGTGCCGCGCCATGAATCGTAATTTCTTCAGCGTGATCGCGGGCGGCTTTGGCACGGCCGGCGGCACCACCGTCGCCAGCGAAGGTCCGCAGGGCGAAGTCCAGCCGGTGTCGGCCGAGGACACCGCCGAACTGCTGCGCAACTCGAGCAAGGTCATCATTGTGCCGGGCTACGGCATGGCGGTGGCGCAGGCCCAGCACACGGTGTTTGAAATCACCAAGCTGCTGCGCGAGCGCGGCGTCGACGTGCACTTCGCCATCCATCCGGTGGCGGGCCGCATGCCGGGGCATATGAACGTGCTGCTGGCCGAAGCCAAGGTGCCATACGACATCGTGGCCGAAATGGATGAAATCAATCACGAGTTCCCAAACACCGACGTCGCCATGGTGATCGGCGCCAATGACATCGTGAATCCCGCCGCGCAGGACGATCCGGGCAGCCCGATCGCCGGCATGCCGGTGCTGGAAGTGTGGAAGGCAAAGACGTCGATCGTGATGAAGCGTTCGATGGCTTCCGGCTATGCCGGCGTCGACAATCCGCTGTTCTACAAAGAGAACAACCGGATGCTGTTTGGCGATGCCAAGAAGATGCTGGACGAGGTGCTGACCGCGCTGCGGTCGGGCTGAGCGTCAGGCTGCAATCCCGGCGCTGGCAATCATTGCCAGTAGCCGGGAAGCCCTCGCAATCTCGCGCTCTCAATCACGAGCGCCCAAGCTCCCGCTCTCCGCTCCGCCGTTAGTGAGGCGTTGCGCCTTCCGATCCAAGCCCCGTTTGTGACCGAATGTACTGGTCCCGGAAGGCAGCACGCTCGCGCGCCGCGCGTGGGCTGCGGTCCAGCAAGGACACCACGATGCTGCCCGTGAAGGACACCGCCATGGCGAACAGCGCCGGATATTTATACGGCACGATAGGCGCTGCGTGCCCCAGCACTTCTACCCACACCGTGGGGCCGAGCACGATAAAACCCACAGCGGTCAGGAGCCCCGCGACGCCGCCGGTGAGCGCACCGGTGGTCGTCAGCCGTGACCAGTACATCGCCAGAAACAACAGCGGGAAATTCACGCTAGCGCCGACCGCGAAGGCCAGCAGCACCATATAGGCCACGTTCTGCGACTCGAACAGCAGCGCCAGACTGACCGACACCAGACCGAGCACAATCGTCGCGATACGGGAGACTTTGACGACCTCCTGCTCGCTCGCGCCGGGTCGAAACACATTGGCGTACAAATCGTGCGAGATGGCCGACGCGCCGGACAGCGTAAGGCCCGAGACCACCGCCAGAATCGTGGCGAAGCATACCGCCGACATGAAGCCCAGCAGCAATTCGCCGCCGGCCGCACGGGCAAGGTGAATGGCCGCCATGTTGTCGCCGCCGATGAGTTTGCCGGCGGCATCCAGAAAATCCGGCTTGCCCGCGACCAAGGCGATGGCGCCGAAGCCGATGATGAAAGTCAGCAGATAAAAGTAGCCAATAAACGCCGAGGCAAAGAACACCGAGCGACGCGCTTCCCGGGCATTCGGCACGGTAAAAAAGCGCATCAGGATGTGAGGCAAGCCGGCCGTGCCGAACATCGTGGCCGTCGCCAGTGAAATGACCGATAAAGGGTCATGCACCAATGCGCCCGGCGCCATGATGGCGTCTTGCCGCGGGTGTTCTGAAATGGCGGCTCGAAACAGCGCCTCAAACGAAAAGCCGAACCGCTGCAAAACGAGAAAGGTCACCAGGGTCGCGCCCGAGAGCAGCAGCACCGCCTTGATGATTTGCACCCAGGTGGTGGCAATCATGCCGCCGAAGCAGACATACACAATCATCAGCGCGCCGACCGCGCCGACGGCAATGGAGTAGTTGAGGCCGAACAGCACCTCAATCAGTTTGCCCGCGCCCACCATCTGGCCTATCAGATAAAGCACCACCGCCACCAGCGAGCCCGAGGCGGCCAGACAGCGAATGGGCGTGGCGGCTAGGCGGAGAGATACGGCATCGGCGAAGGTGTATTTGCCCAGATTTTTCAGGCGTTCGCTGAGCAGGAAGAGCACCATTGGCCAACCGGCGAGCCCGCCTACCGCGTAAATAAGACCGTCAAAGCCGAACCCAAAAATGAGTCCGGAAACACCCAGAAACGACGCGGCAGACATGAAATCACCGGCAATCGCGAGACCGTTCTGGAGGCCGGTGATATTGCCGCCGGCGGCGTAGAAATCGCGGGTGGTCACGGTGCGGCGTGCCGCCCACCAGGTGATGCCGAGTGTGGTACAGACAAACAGCAGGAAGAAGCTGATGGCGACCCCGCTGGTGTTGACCGGCGTTGCCGCTGAGGCTGCTGGGGTTAGAAGGGAAAGCGGCAGCGCCGAGCTAAGTCTGAGGTTCATTTTGGGCATGGGCCACAATCTTGCGATTTTGGGCGTCGAAGTACTGGTTGGCCTGCCAGATGTAGACGCCGGTGAGGGTAACGGCCAGCACAATCACGCCGATGCCCGCCGCAACGCCCACCGTTAATACAGTCTCAGGGCCCAAGGCTTGGGCAAACCACGCGGGCTTGAACGCGATGACAAAAATCCACGAATAGAAAGAAAAGGCGACCACCGCAGTGAGCGCCCAGCTCAGACGGCTACGCCGTCTGGACAGCGCATGGAACTCAGGGTCTGCATCAATGCGGCGGTAGAGTTCTTCCATGGTGGCTTAGTGCTGAACCGCGCCTTCCGCGCCGAGCCCGGTCTGCGAGCGGACGAACTGATCGTCAAAGCTGGCAAGTTCGGCCTTCGCCCGCTCGCTCTTGTCGAGCAGCGACACGACGATCATCGTCACGAAGGAAATCGAAATCGAGAACAACGCCGGATATTTGTAGGGGAAGAGCGCCTCCGGATGACCCATGATGTCCTTCCAGATCGTGGGGCCGACGACCAGCATCACAATGGCCGAGGCCAGACCGAGCCAGCCACCGGTGACCATGCCGGTGGTGGTTAGCCGCCGCCAGTACATGCTCAGGAACAGCACCGGGAAAAACACCGTGGAGCTGATGGTGAAGGGCAGCACGATGAGATAGGCGATGTTCTGACCTTTGAACGCAATGCCTAGCACGATGCCCAGCACGCCCAGGCTCAGCGCCGCGATGCGGGAGACCTTCATGACCTCTGCGTCGGTCGCCTGGCCGTGGCGGAACATGTTGGCGTAGATGTCATGCGAGATGGCTGAGGCGCCAGCAATGGTGAGACCCGCGACGACGGCGACGATCGTGGCGAACGCCACCGCCGAGATGAATCCCAGCAAGAGGTCTCCACCCATCGCCTTCGCCAGATGGATGGCGGCCATATTGGCCCCACCGATGATCACGCCCTTGGCATCCAGAAACTCGGGGTTTTTCATTACAAAGGCGATGGCCCCGTAGCCGATGAAGAACGTCAGTAGATAGAAATAGCCGATCAGACTGGCCGCCCACGCGACCGAGCGACGGGCTTCTTTCGCATCCGGCACGGTGAAGAACCGCATGAGGACGTGGGGCATCGCCGCACCACCCAAAATCAGCATGACGCCGCAGGAGATGGCGTTGACCGGGTCCGGGAGGAGCACGCCGGGTTGCATCACGCCGACTTTGAGCGGCGAGTTGTCGATCGCCGCCTGATACAGGCCATTGAGCGAGAATCCGAACTTCTGCAGCACCAGAAATACGATGAAGGTGGCGCCGGAGAGCAGCAGCACGGCCTTGATTAACTGGACATAGGTCGTGGCAATCATGCCGCCGAAAGCGACGTACACCACAATCAGCACGCCGATGATGACCTGCGCCATCTCGTAGTTGAGGCCGAACAGATTGGAGATCAGGGTGCCTGCGCCCACCATTTGCACGATGAGATAGCCGATGACGAAGGCGAGGCTCGCGCCCGACACCAGCGTGCGGGACGGGACCCGCGCCATGCGCACCGAGACGATGTCGGCCAAGGTGTACTTGCCCAGATTCCGCAGGCGGTCGGCGAGCAGAAACATCATCAGGGGCCACGCGCCAAACGGCACGACCGAGTAGATGAGTCCGTCAAAACCGGTGCTATAGATCAGCGCGGCAACCCCCATCAGGGCTGCCGAAGAACACCAGTCGCCGCAAATGGCGAGGCCATTCTGGAAACCGCCGATCTTGCCGCCAGCGGTGTAGAAGTCTGAGGTCGATTTGGTGCGCTTGGCGGCCCAGAAAGTAATGCCGAGCGACACCATCACGAAGCCAAAGAACATGGCAACGGCCTTGGTGTTGATGGCCGAGGTGTCGGCCGGCAAGGTGAACATGTTGTGAAGCGCGGTGGCGACGTCGGCGGCAGCGCTTCCGGCCCACGTCTGCAGGCCAAGGCCAAACAGCAGGGGGAGTTGTTTAAGTTTTTTCATTTCTGCTCTCCTGCTGCGCGCAGGGCGTCCGCGATCACGGCATCCTTTAGCGCATCAAGCTCACCATTGGCTTTGTTGATGTAAAAAATCACCAGCCCAATGAACACAACAATCTGCACCAGCCCGATATAAATGCCCCAGGTGGTGGCCCCGCCTTCGTTGACGGGCTGTCCCCAGAACCTTGCGATGTCCGCGAGCAGCCCGGTGGTTTCGGCATTCTTGGGAAAAAACGCAGTGGCGATGATGTACCACGCGGTGTTTGCCAGCACGATGGAGGCCAGCGTCCAGCTGAGCCGGGAGCGCTTGCGCTCCAGTTCGTGAAAGCGCGGATTGGCGTGAATCAAACGGTAAAGATGCTGCATTGGGGTACCTCGGGCCTTCAGCCCCAAAGTTGACGGGAAGCGAGGCGCGCGCCTTCGGCAAGCGCTTCGAATTTCTTGTAGACGACAGACGCGGCAACCATTTCCCAACCGGCGAAGGTGCCGAAGCCGCAGTCGCAGCCCGCAATGACACGCTCGCGATCGCCGGTGACCGCAACGGCCTCGAGGATCCGGTTGCACACCACCTGCGGATGCTCGATGTAATTGACGGTGGAGTCGATCACGCCCGGAATCAGGATGACGTCCTTGGGGAGCGGGTTTTTCTTGACGGCGGCGTATTCGTGCTGGTGCCGCGGATTGGCGAATTCAACCGAGAACGCCCCCACTTTGGCGCCGTAGACGATCGGCAGGATATCGTCCAGCGGGACGTCGCAATCGTGCGGGCCGTCGTAGTTGCCCCAGCAAAGATGCAGGCGCACGCGGTCGCGCGGGATGTTCACCAAGGCTTCGTTGATGGCGTCGATATGGATCGCCACGGCATCCTGAAACTGGCGAAGCGTGCCGTTCTGGAACATGCCGTGCCATTCCATGGCCAGATCGGGGCAGTCGAGCTGCAGCACGTAGCCGCGGCTGACGATGAGTTCGTATTCCTTACGCAGTTCCTGTGCAACGGCGTGCACGTAGGTTTCATGGCTGTCGTACCAGGCGTTGCGCAAGGTGGTGCACACGATGCCGGGGGAGGCCGCCGTCATGAAGGGTTCAACGAACTGGCCGCGATGCTGTGCCAGCGCGCTGTCAAAGAGGTCGCATTCGCGAATGGCGGGCGCCAGGTCCTTGTAAACCACCTTGGCGTTGGCGGTCGGGGCATCGAAGACCTTCGACATCACCATTCCGCGCTTGATCCAGATGTCGGCGAAGTCCGGGTAATCCGCAAAATCCTTGAAGGGTTCGCGCTTGCTGGAGCCGCCGAAGCCTTCCAGACGCTGGCTGACATAGGTCTGGAACCCGACGCGCGGTTGTTCGCCGTCGTTGATGACGTCGAGACCGGCCGCCACCTGTTTGCTGACAACGTTGCTCACGCCTTCCGCTGCCAGTGTTTCGAGGCGCGCCTTGTCGACCTGCTGCCGATCTTCCTCGGCAATCAACAGGTCGCTGAGTTCACGGGCGCGCGGGAGGCTGCCGACATGCGTCGTCAGGATCCGGGAATCGCTTTGTTTCATGTTCTCTCCCCCTGATCGGTTCGTGCTTATTTTTTGAGCCTCCCCGAAAGGAAGGCCGCCGTAGTGTACATGCTGACCTCACGAGGCACGACCGGGCTATCGATGCGCGGTGCAGCACCGTAAAGGGCTGTCTCCGGGCGCCGATAGACGAATCATGCCAGCGCACCAGACCTCTTTTCCCACGCCAAACATACCTCCGATCCTGCGGCCGGCTTGCCGCCATCGAACAGGCCAAGGCTGATGAGTCCGCACGTCGAGGATTGTCCCGTAGCACTCGTGGTGGATGACGACGAGGCGGCGCGGCTGATGACGCGGATCGTGCTGGAGCAGGCCGGCATTCGGGTGCTCGAAGCGGACGACGGCGTGCCCGCGCTGGCCATTTTGCGGAGCCAGCAGGTGGATATCGTGTTACTCGACGTGATGATGCGCACACTGGACGGCTTTGCCACCTGCGCCGCGCTGCGCGCCATGCCGGACGGGGACCGCATTCCGGTGATGATGATGACCGGTCTGGAAGATGCCGCTTCCATCGAGTGGGCCTATGAAGCCGGCGCGACCGATTTCGAGATCAAGCCCCTTAACTTCGACGTGCTTGTGCACCGTGTGCGCTATCTGTTGCGGAGTGCGCGTACCGCCAACGCCCTGCGTGCCAGTCAGATCCGTCTGGGCCAGGCCCAACGCCTTGCCAGACTTGGCCACTACGACTGGAACCCACGGACCGGGGTATTGCTGTGTTCAGCCGTCGCCGAGGAGATATTAGGGCTCACAAGCGGTACGGTGGTCCTTGATTTGGCTGAATTACTGGCCGGCGCTGACCCCGATGACGGGCCGTCGACGCGCCGCTTACTCGCCGACAGTTTTAGCCGCGGAGGAGAGTTCCGCACCAGTCATAGGCTGCTAGCGGTGGCGGGCCAGCCACCGATTCATGTCCAGATTGAAGGTACTAGCGGCCATGATGAGGACGCCAGCGAGGCCATCGTCTCCGGCGTCATTCAGGATGTCTCCGAGCGCCAGCGGCTTGCGGGGCTGGCGCACCAACTGACTTATTTTGACCCCGTCACCGGGCTCCCGAATCGCGCCACACTGGGCATGGAACTGGCCCAGATACTGGCGACCGAACAACAGGGCGCACTCGCAGTGTTGTCTCTGGACCTCGCCAATTTCTCGCGCCTCAACGACAGTTTTGGGCGTGAACAGGGAGATCAGGTCTTACGTGCTGTGGCCGAGCGCGTTGGGCAATGCTTACGTCACGGTGAACGGGCGAGCTATCCAGCGCGTGAATCCCGGGTCTCCAAAGACCTGCTGTCACACACCGGAGCGGATGAGTTCTATGCGCTGATAAACGGACTGCGGGCCCCCGAGGATGCCGCGGTCGTCGCGAGACGGATTCTTGATGCCATTGCGATGCCGCTCATGATCGGAACGCAAGAAGTCGTCCTGAGCGCGACGGTGGGCATTAGCGTGTTTCCGATGGATGGCAGCAGCTCCGAGGACCTCATTGAGCATGCTGACGCGGCGCGGCGCCACGCCAAGGCAGCGGCTCGGGGCGGGTTTCATTTTTACACCAGCGGAATTAACCATCTGGCGGCGAATCGCGTGTCGATGGAAAACGCGCTGCGCCGGGCGCTGCAGTTGGGTCAGTTCGAACTCTACTACCAGCCGAAGCTCCGGCTGGCAGACCGCCAGATGGTGGGCGTTGAGGCTCTGATCCGCTGGCACCATCCGGTGCTAGGCCTTGTCTCACCCTGCGATTTCATTCCTCTGGCCGAAGAAACCGGACTGATCGTCCCTTTGGGGCGTTGGATCGTGCACCAGGCCTGCGCGGACCTTGCGGGTTGGCACGCGCAGGGACTTGGCGGACTCTCTTGCGCGATCAACGTAAGTCCAGTCCAGTTTGAGACCGACGGGCTGCTCGAATTATTGCGAGAGACCGTTACCGCCCACGGTCTCGCCCCGGAAACGCTTGAGATCGAGCTGACCGAAAGCGCGCTCATTCACGACACCACGCGCTCCATCAGCCTGCTCAACGAATTCCGCAGGCAGGGATTTGCCGTGTGGGTCGATGACTTTGGCACCGGCTACAGTTCCCTCAGCTATCTGCGGCAATTTCCAGTGACCGGATTGAAGATCGATCAGAGCTTCATCCGCGACATGACGCTCAATGCCAACGATGCCGCCATTGTGGCCGCGGTGATCGCGCTGTCCCGGAGTCTCCATCTGGAGGTGGTTGCCGAGGGCATCGAGACCATCGAACAAACGGCCATTCTTGAGCCTCTCGGCTGTGATTACGGGCAGGGATTTCTGTATGGCAGACCCATGCCAGCCGCCTCTATTGCGCGAATGGCCTTGCTGAACCTGAGTTCGTAGAGCCGGCAGCGCGAAAGGCTGTAAAGATTCAAGCTTCGGTGACGATACTAACCCTGACACTCAACACGCCACATACAGGCGTTCCAGAACGGGAGAAGACGGATGGCAAGTATTCTTGCAGTGGATGACTCGGCTTCAATGCGTCAGATGGTGGCATTTACCCTTAAAGGGGCGGGCTACGACGTCACGGAGGCCGTAGATGGGCAGGATGCTCTCACCAAGGCACGCTCCAAGCAGGCAGATGTGGTGCTTACCGACCTCAACATGCCCAACATGGATGGCATCCAGCTCATTCGCGAGCTGCGCAAACTGCCCCAATACAAGTTCACCCCCATGTTGTTGCTGACCACCGAATCAGCGGGTGATAAGAAAACGGAGGGCAAAGCCGCCGGCGCAACGGGCTGGCTGGTCAAGCCTTTCAATCCCGAACAATTGCTCGCCACCCTGAAGAAGGTCCTCGGCTGAGGGACTAAGCGATCGGGTTTTAAGCTAATTTTTCTTGCGGGAGCGCCATGTCTGTCGATATCAGCCAGTTTCATCAGGTTTACTTTGAAGAGTCCTTTGAAGGTCTGGCTGCGATGGAGTCCGGATTGCTCGGTCTCTCCATAGGCGAACCGGATAGCGAGACAATCAACACAATCTTCCGTGCGGCGCATTCCATCAAAGGGGGTGCGGGTACTTTCGGTTTCAAGACCGTCACGGATTTCACGCACATCATGGAGACACTGCTGGACGAAATGCGTTCCGGCCAGCGCATGGTGACGTCTGATGCGGTTGACCTGTTACTTCTAAGCGCCGATCAGTTGGGTCGACTGCTGGTCGCAACGCGCGACAAGCACGATTACGACCAGGACGAGTTCAGCACCGCACTTCACAATTTGCAGACGATGCTGGCTGGCGCGCCGCCAGAACCCGAGGTCGCAGAAGTTGTTGATGCCCCGGCGCAGACCGCTACCGGATGGCGGGTCAAGTTTGCTCCGCAGCCCCATCTTTTCATGACGGGGAACGATCCGGCCCGACTCCTCCGGGAATTGGCGGCGCTAGGTCCCTGCATGGTGACCTGCGACAGTTCAAAGGTCCCTGCCTTCGGCGAATTCGAAGCCGAAACCTGCTATCTCGCCTGGCAGATTGAACTCAACGCGGCTGTTCCCGAGTCGGCGGTTCAGGAAGTCTTTGAGTGGGTGGACAATGACGCCGAAATTGTCATTAACCCCATTTTGCCTGCGGTGCCCGAGGTTAAGGCGGAAAAAGCTTCGGTGGCGAGTGCGGATGAAAAGCCTTCCGCTGCAAGGACAGAAGCGCCTGCCATTGCCGAAGGAGCATCGGATGCCAACGGGGCACAGGCAGGCTCAGATGATCGCCGCCAAACCGATCGCCGCCAAACCGAGCGCCGGAGCGTCGAACGTCGGGAGCCCGCTGGCACTGGTGCGGCGGCTGCAACATCAATTCGCGTCGACGTCGAGAAAGTCGACGGGCTCATAAACTTCATTGGCCAGTTAGTCATCACGCAATCGATGCTGATGGCGATGAGCGAAAATTTCAGCCTCGATGATGTCGAGAAACTGCGCGAAGGGCTGGCCCAGCTCGAGCGCAACACGCGGGATTTGCAAGAGAACATCATGAGCATCCGGATGATGCCCATCAGCTTCTCTTTCAATCGCTTCCCGCGTTTGGTCCGTGATTTGTCGAGCAAACTCGGCAAAGAGGTTCAGCTGCGCTTGCTCGGCGAGAACACCGAACTCGACAAAACCGTTATGGAAAAGATCGGCGACCCGTTGGTGCATCTTGTTCGCAATGCGCTGGACCACGGGCTCGAAACGCCAGATGTCAGGGTCGCCAGCGGCAAGCCCGCCAGCGGCACGCTCACCCTCAACGCTTATCACGAAGGCGGCAACATCGTTATCGAAATCAGCGACGATGGCGCGGGTCTCAATCGGCAGCGAATTCTGGACAAGGCGCGCGAAAAAGGCATTTGTGGCCCGACCGAAAACCCTACCGACGCCCAGATTTACGATTACATCTTTGCAGCTGGTTTTTCGACCGCGGCGGTCGTGAGCGATGTATCCGGGCGTGGCGTCGGGATGGATGTGGTTCGTCGAAATATCAAAGATCTGGGCGGTACGGTTGCCGTGCATTCTCAACCGGGTGTTGGCGCGGTGTTTCGTATTCGGCTGCCCCTGACGCTCGCCATTCTGGACGGACAACTCGTGCGCGTCGGGGCTAGCGTCTACATCGTGCCCCTAATCGCTATTATCGAGTCGCTCCAGATCGATCCCAACGCGGTTGAATCCATTTCTAACCAGTCTGAAATTTATCGCTTGCGAGAGGAATACCTGCCGGTGATTCGCTTGCGCGAAATGCTGGGCTCGACGCAAGCACCTGCGCGGTTGGAGGACGGCCTGCTGGTCGTCGTGGAGGTCGATGGACGCAAGTTCGCGCTCCTGGTGGACGAGCTACTGGGTCAGCAACAGGTTGTTGTGAAAAGTTTACAGACCAACTTCCGCCGCGTCGCCGGAGTCTCCGGTGCGACCATTCTAGGCGACGGTGCGGTCGCGATGATTCTGGACGTGGGCGGCATCGTTCGCTTGTGTCGGGAGCGCGCTGCCGACCTGCCGTTGCTTCCCCCTACTGCGCGAGTTGCCTAAAAGGAAACGATGTTATGAGTGCACAGATGGTGACTAGCGGACTCGGCTCAAGCGCAGTTTTGGGCGAGCAATTTCTGACTTTCATTCTCAACGACGAAGAGTACGGCATCGATATTCTGCGGGTGCAGGAAATCAAAGGATGGGAGCCTGCGACGATTATTCCCAATACCCCGGCCTACGTGCTTGGTGTGATTAACCTTCGCGGCGCGATCATGCCGGTCATCGATCTGCGTCTGCGTTTTGGATTCGAAGCTGCCGAATATTCGGCAACGACAGTGGTGATCGTTCTGCGCATCAAAAACCCTGAGGGCCTCGAGCGGACTATGGGCTTTGTGGTGGATGGTGTTTCCGATGTGTACAACATTCCGGCAGGGCAGTTGCAACCGCCGCCGGAGTTTGGTGGCAGCATCCGGACTGACTACGTCAAAGGTCTTGCGATGGTGGAGGAGAAAATGGTGATTCTGCTCGACGCCGATCACCTGGTGGCCACCGACATGGAATTGGGTGAGCCACCTGAAGCGGAGGCGAGCACGGAGTCCGCCCTCGCGGAGTGACCCTTGGGTCCAATGCCGCCTTGAATCAGCACCGACTCATGAGAACCTCCCGATGGAACCCCTGACTCTCCCTGAAGTGACCAATATTGCGGGCGTCGCCGCGCTACATGCATTACTGCGTGAGCGCCTCGTGGCAGCTGACAAGGCGCCGCTGGTCGTTGACTGTAGCGCTGTCCGCTCGATTGATGCCGCGAGCTTGCAATGTCTTTTGAATACCAGTCGCGAAGCTTCGCGTCTGGGGGGGCGCCTTGAGCTTGCAGGCGTAAGCGCCGATTTTCGACGCTATGCAGATTACGTGGGCCTCGCCGCCGAGTTGATTGGCTGAGTCCCGGACGGTGCCTGTCTCCCCACTGCCGCCTGTCAAAGCCAACACTCCCGTCGCGGAACGCGAATTCGCATTCTCGGATCGTCACTTCCAGTGCTTGCGGCAATGGGCAATGCGTCTAGCCGGCATCAACTTGTCGGACGCCAAGCGCGAGCTTGTTTACGGCCGTATCGTGCGGCGGATCAGGGCGATGGGACTCAAAGGTTTCGATGCCTACTGCGAACTGCTTGAGCACAACGTCGATCAGGAAGCAGGCGCATTCGTCAACGCCATTACAACCAACCTCACGTCATTTTTTCGCGAAGAGCACCATTTCCGGTTCCTGAGTCAGACGCTGGTGCCCTACTGGCAGAGCACACGAGAACCGAACGCGCGGATTAAGGTTTGGTCGGCTGGATGCTCTACAGGCGAGGAACCCTATAGCTTGGCCATGACATTACTGGAGGCCTTGCCGCCATCGATGGGGCGCGCACTGAAAATCCTTGCCACCGACATTGACACCAATGTGCTCGGCTCGGGCGCAGAGGGTGTTTACGACTTCGAGCGCGTTCAGGGCATTGATCAGTCGCGCCTGCAACGCTGGTTTCTCAGGGGCAAAGCGCCGATGGACCAAAAAGTGCGAGTGGCGCCCGAATTGCAGCGGGTAATCGATTTCAGACATCTGAATTTGATGACGCAATGGCCGCTCAAAGGCCCGCTGGATCTAATCTTTTGCCGAAACGTCGTGATCTACTTCGATAAAGAGACTCAGCGCCGTCTGTTTCAGCGATTCGCGGAGTTGCTAGCGCCGGACGGCCATCTTGTGATTGGGCATTCAGAGACCCTGTATGGGGTCTCCGAAGAGTTTGATCTAATCGGCCGAACGATTTATCGCAAGTTGCCCAAACCGGCGGATGCGCGAAAGTGACACCGCTCATGGGGCGTCCCCAAATCAAACCCCCACTTGCGGGGTTTGAGCATATCAATCGGTATTGGGACCCGATGCGGCAAATGGTCTCTGCCAAATTGCGCCCCGGCGAGTATTACGTCACCAACCGGCCTGAAAACCTCGTCACAACGTTGGGTTCATGTATTGCGGTGTGCCTGTGGGACCCAAAAGCGGCGGTAGGCGGCATGAATCACTTCATGTTGCCCGGAGGCTGCGACCCTAACGTTATCGACTTCACGAAGCCGAACGATGCGACTCGCTATGGCAGTTATGCCATGGAGCATCTGGTCAATTCGATTCTTGAACATGGTGGAGTCCGGTCGCGCCTGCTGGTGAAGATTGCCGGTGGCGGACGCGTTTTGCGGAATGCGACCGACGTGGGAGCCAGAAATATTACTTTTATTTTTGAATACATACGCACCGAGTGTTTACAGATGGTCAGTCAGCACGTGGGGGGGCAATGGCCCAGGAAACTGTGCTTCCAGCCCATGACTGGCGCCGCTCAGCTCAAGGAGCTGCGCCATCTGGCGAATACGACCATTTCTGAGCGCGAAGCGAATTACGCCAATGAAGTGCGCAACGAGCTTCGCGATCGCCCAGTCGAAATCTTTGATAAGCCCTCGGCGCAATGAAAAAAACCAAAGTGCTCGTTGTCGACGACTCCGCAGTAGTGCGCGAACTTCTGTGCGAGATATTTCGCAGCGCCCCTGACCTCGAAGTGGTGGGCACTGCGGCCGATCCCTACATCGCTCGCGATGAAATAAAGCGTCTCAATCCCGACGTTCTGACGCTGGATGTCGAGATGCCGCGGATGGATGGCGTGACGTTCCTGCGCAACCTGATGCGGCTGCACCCGATGCCGGTGGTGATGATTTCCTCTCTGACAGAGAAAGGTGCCGAGGTAACGTTAAAAGCGCTGGAACTCGGGGCGGTGGATTTCGTTGCGAAGCCCAAGTTCGACATCGAGAGCGGACTACTCGAGTACAGCGAAGAAATTATCACGAAGGTAAGGGTCGCTGGTCAGGCCAAACTGCAGCAGGGGCCGCATCTTGAGCGTGTGCCCGCACCGCCTACCCGCCAGATGGAGCGGGCCCATGCGGTGGCGGCAGCCCAGCTCTATCAGCGTGGCGCCGAGCGCTTGATTGCGATAGGTGCTTCGACGGGAGGTACCGAGGCGATACGCCAGGTGCTGTCCATGATGCCTGCGGACGCGCCCCCGATTGTCATGGCCCAGCATATTCCTGATGCATTCAGTCTGCCGTTCGCCAAACGTTTGGATAGCGCCGTTGCCATGAAGGTACACCACGCCGTGGATGGGCAAGTCCTCGCGTCGGGCCACGCCTATCTTGCACCCGGGAATCAACACCTACGGGTCGAACGGTCGGGCGGTCGCTATATCTGTCGCTTGGACGGCGGGGCACCTGTAAACCGTCATCGGCCTTCGGTGGACGTGCTCTTCGACTCTGTAGCGGAAGCTGCCGGAGCAAGCGCCACCGGCGTACTCCTGACCGGAATGGGAGCCGACGGCGCGCAAGGCCTGCTAAACATGCGCCGAGCAGGTTCGGGCACCGTGGCACAGGACGAAGCCACCAGCGTGGTGTGGGGCATGCCCGGGCAAGCGGTGAAGATCGGCGCGGCCGACGTGGTCATGCCGCTGGGATTGATTGCAGCGCAAAGCCTGCTGTTTTCGGCGCGCTGAAAGAAATTTCATAAAACCCGCTCTAAAGAATCAACATTCTTGTCCGATGAAACAAACCAGAGACGGGTTCTGTTACCGGCGAGCCAAGGAATATTCATGAGTACCACGAGAAACATATTGCCCCTGCCACAGGCAGCCATCACTACGATAGCCTTGTGTCTGGTGTCGATATGGCCTTCTCCGCCGGTGGCGATTGCCAGTGTGGCGGCTACCGCTGCGGTTTGGGCCTTCGCCCTGCGGGCCGCCCGACGTTCCAATTTGAGCACCCAAACGGAAATGTTTGATACCGGAATCGATGAGCAAAGCCAGCTTCGCCATCTCTACGGCAAATCAGCAGACACGATCCGCGCTACGGTCGGGACTATTCGCGACAACGCCGATCAGGTGCGTGGCATTACGGCCGATGCGGTCTATACGCTTAGCCAGGCATTTCACGGCCTGGATTCCGAGTCCCAGCGGCAGACGGCGCTGATGGGGCAGGTCATCGGGGCGCTGACCGCCGGGCTCGGGCGAGATGCTGAATTCGACGGGGAACCGGAGGCCGCGCTCACCATCAGCGCGTTGGTTGAAAGCACCTCTGAACTCATGCGAAATTTTGTATCAATGTGCGTGACATCCAGCAAGCACAACATGGACAGCGTGTCCTTAATCGATGAGATGACAGTCAAGCTCGACCAGATCTTTGGGCTATTGGCCAACGTTCGCGGCATCGCGGAGCAAACCAACCTACTCGCTTTGAACGCTGCAATTGAAGCGGCCCGCGCTGGCGAGGCGGGCCGAGGGTTCGCAGTGGTGGCCGATGAGGTGCGCAATCTTTCCCATAACTCGAACCGCTTTAACGATCTCATCCGGGTGCAAGTTGAAGAAGCACGCGATTCCATCGACCGCGCTCGCGCGTCAGTCGGTGCCGCGGCATCGCTGGATGTCAGCGTCTTGCTGAAGAGCAAGCGCCGCGTGGACTTGATGATGTCCCGTTTACAAATATTCGAGCAATTCCTGCACGACCGTCTGAACGAAGCCACTGACTTGGCGAGGTCGATCGCCCGGCGCACGGGCGATGCCGTCCGCTCGCTCCAATTTGAAGACATCGTTCGGCAGATCAGCGAGCATTCGACTATCACCGCACTGAAGCTTGACCATTTCGTCGTTGAGTCCGGAGCGATCATGACCCGCTATCAGGCAAGCGACTACGCGTCGACTGCAGAGCAACTGGGTGTTGCTTCCGACGCTTTGAGAAACTCGCTGCCCCGCAAGCCTGCTGTGCAGCAGGACATGTCGGGCGGCGATGTTGAACTGTTCTAAAAACAAACGCTAAGGAGACGCCCGTGAGTATCACTTCTTCGGCATCAGTCGACGGTAAGACCCTGCATATCCGGATGGGGCAGAGGTTCGACTTCTCGGCGCACTCGGCTTTGCGGGCGGCCTACGCGGGAGACCGTCCCCGCTTCGACACGTACATCATCGACCTGCGCGAAACGACGTATATGGACAGCTCCGCTTTGGGCATGCTGCTGCAGTTGAAGGAGTTCGCCGGCGGTACTACGCGCTCGTTGCAAATCAAGAACTCCAACGCCTCCATTCGGGAAATTCTCTCCGTTGCCAACTTTGATCAACTGATGCAGATTGACTAGACGTCGCCCTGACAGGGAAGGTCATCTGCAAGGATTGGAGAGCTTCAGTGGTCGCAGTGCTTCAGGACGTCATGGACGTTATCCCCCATAGAATCAAATGTCTCGTCGTTGATGACGAAGCGGTCAACCGGATGGTGCTTGCCGCAATGTTGCGCAGCCAAGGCTTCGAAATATTCGAAGCTGCCGACGGCGAGCAAGCCTGCGAAGCATGTCAGAACGAAACGCCGGCTCTGATTTTCATGGACATCATGATGCCGACGATGGACGGCTTCGAGGCGACGCGCCGTATCAAGGAATTGCTGGGCGAGACCTTTGTTCCGGTTATTTTCCTGACCGCCATTTCGGATGAAGTACAGCTGCGCCGTTGTATTGAGGTCGGAGGCAACGATTTTCTGACCAAGCCCTATAGCCGCACATTATTGCAGGCCAAGATTGATGCCGCGCTCAGAATGCGGTCCATGCATCTGGCGCTAGCCCGTCAGCGCGACGAACTCTCCGATTATCAAGGTCGCCAGCAGCGCGATCTGGAAGTCGCCAAACGCATTCTCGACAACGTGGCGACGGCCGATGAACTGGCGGTGCCGAATGTCCGTTCTCTGCTCCAACCGATGGATCTGCTCAACGGCGACATCATCCTGGCGGCTAATCGGCCGACGGGCGAGCAGTGTTTTCTGGTCGGTGACTTCACTGGACATGGTCTGCCCGCTGCGATCGGCGCGATGACCGTCCACGGTGTTTTTATCTCGATGGTTAATAAAGGGTTTGGCATCGATGACATCGTGCCGGAACTCAATCGCAAGATGTGTGCGTTGTTGCCCGTCGATCGATTCCTATCGGCTGCAATCATTGAGATTGCGCAAGATACCGGCATGGCCAAGGTGTGGAACGGCGGCCTGCCAGACATCATTGTTCGGAGCGCCGATGGGACGTCCGTTAGCCGCTTCCGTTCGATCAATTTGCCATTAGGGATCGTGTCCCCGGAGCGTTATCGCAGCCAGTCGGTCTCGGTCGCGCTCCGTCCGGGGGACGAGGTTTGGGCCTACTCCGATGGTCTGGTAGAAGCCCATAACCCGCAGGCAGAATTATTCGGTAACGCCCGCCTTGACGACCTGATGGCTGAATTAGGCAGCACGGACGATCGCTTCGACCGGCTGCTCGCGCGTCTGACGCAGCACGTGCAGACGGCACCCCAGAGCGACGATATCTCTATTTTGTGCGTACGTTGCGACCCGCAATTTCATCCAGCACCGGATCGCGACGCACCTGCCGGTCAGGTAGGCAAACCGCCAGGCCAATGGGGTTTCCTCATTACGCTTGACGCCGCGGCGCTCAAAAAATCGGAGCCCGTGGCGACCGTCATGCAAGTGATGGACACCGCGCAGGGCTTGGGGCCATTGCGCACGCCCTTGTTTATGGTGCTAACCGAACTGTTCTCTAACGCGCTTGAGCATGGGTTGCTGGGTCTCGATTCCGAAATGAAGCAAGGCCCCAACGGCTTCGCTGAATACTACGAGACCCGCCAGCAGCGACTCGAGAAGCTTGAAGGCGCACAACTGTCGATCGAGTGCCGGCACGTCGGGACGAGCGACGGGGGTGAGCTGACCATCTCCATTTCCCATACCGGCGAAGGTTTCGACCTAAGCCAACTTCCCACCAATCTTGAACACAACGTGCAGTTCAAGGGGCGAGGCATTCGGTTGGTGCGCTCGCTCTGCGATGCCCTCGACTATTTTGACGAAGGCAGAAAAGCCGTCGCGATTTATCGGTGGTCGCTCACATCCCGTTGAGCGGTTGTTGCTAGCGCATGGCGTTGTCGGACTCTCTCTCATCTCTCGCTCCTGAGGCGAGTACCGCGGCGCTCCTTCTTGTTGACGCCAATGGGTGCATCCTCGCGCACGATGAGGCGGCGACTTTTATTTTCGGGCGCGACCACGCGCCGCTCATCGGGCAAGCCTTGCGCGCACTCTCGCCGTCCTGCGAGGCTGCCCTGAGTGTCATTCGTATGGTCCTCGCTACGGGCCAGATCGCCCCGTCTCAAACCCTGACGATGAAAACTGCCGACGGCACCAGCGGGCTCTGGCGGTGCTCGGCCCTGGCGTTGCCAGACGGCACTCTGGCGGTAACGCTGATGCCTTCAACACGGCAAATTACGGCGCCGCAAACCGCCGTCGGCCCCCGCGCGGCGCTGGCGGTTCTCGGCGCACGTGCAGGACTCATGACCTGGGAGTACTTGCCTGAGGCCGGCATATTCCACATGGATGAAGGGCTGGCGCGTTTAATTGGGACTCCGCCGCAATTTACTGGCGAGGGATGGCTCGGCGCAGTCCTGAAGGAAGATGCCCTCGCGGTGGGCGACAAGCTCCATGCCTGTGTGGCGGGCGATACGAAGGGTTTTGACGGCGAGTTTCGGCTGCGCACTGCCACCAGCGGCTATCGCTGGTATCGCACCTGGGCGCAGGCTGTGGAGACCGACAGTAACGGGCGTGCCTTGCGTATCGAAGGGTTGCTGCAGGATTGCTCGAGCGAGAAATTAGCCTCCCTCTCGCTGCAACGGGCGCGCGACGACAGCCTGCAAGCCGCGCGAGCGAAGGCCACGTTTCTGGCCACGATGGGGCACGAACTGCGAACACCATTGAACGGCGTGTTGGGCATGCTGTCCCTGCTTGAACGGGAAAATCTGTCCGGAGACGCGCAGGAATTCGTGCAAGTGGCCATGAGTTCGGGCAACGCGCTATTCGAGCTCATCAACACGATTCTCGATTATTCGCGTCTCGAAGCTGGCGGGCTTAAGCCAGAAAGTACTGCTTTCGAATTGCGCTCTCTGGCCGAAGATGCGCTGGAACGGGTGTCCGAGGCGGCCCGCCACAAGGGGCTGGAATTGGTGTTGCGCGTCGAGCGCGCTGCGCCCAGCGTCATCGAAACCGACTCAGCGCGTCTGCGACAAATTCTGCAAAGTCTGCTGGGGAACGCCGTTAAATTTACCCGTCGGGGGCAGGTCGTACTGTCGATAGGGCGGGAAGATAGCGGTGGGGCGGTCACCCTCACCGTCACCGATTCTGGTGTGGGGATACCAGAATCTGCGCTGGGGCGCATCTTCGAGCCATTCACACAAGCCGATGAAGGGACCACCCGAGAGTACGGCGGGGTAGGGCTGGGTTTGAGCCTTACCAGGCAACTCGCGAGATTGCTCGGCGCCGATATCACCGTGGAGTCGGTGCAAGGACAAGGTGCAAGTTTCACGGTCAGATTTCCATTGACGGTGATCGTGAGCCCGACGCCCGCGACCGAGGCCTCTGGCGCTGGCGCTTTGGCTGGAAGGCGACTGCTGCTTTGCGAGCCCAATCCTGCAGCCCGCGATGCGCTCGCCGCATTGCTGGAGGCGCACGGCGCGCAGGTCTCGGCGGTGGGCGGACTGACAGAGATCGAGCCCGCCATTGCAGCGGCGGCGTTCTCGCGCGGGATTGATTTACTGCTGGTCGCAGACGCCGATCGCAGCCGATTGCTTGAGCTTCTAGGCCGTCTGCGAAAGCAGGCGGCGATCCCGGCCTTGTTGCTGAGCAACGCGCGGCGCCGGATCGATGCCGATGAGTTCGAAAGCCGCGTTGAGGGCGTCATCGCCAAGCCGGTGCGCGAAATCCCGCTCTTGTCCTCATTACAGGCCGTGCTTAAAAAAGCCGTGGATCGCGCCGCTTCTCCCGCAGCGAACAGCCCGTTGCGCGCAAGGTCTGGCCATAAGGTGCTGGTGGTCGACGATGTCACGACCAATCTCACGGTCGCTTCGCGAATGCTGACCAAACTGGGCTTGGTGGTTGAACTGGCGGATTCGGGTTTCGCCGCCATTGACGCAGTGGCGGCCACTGAGTACGACCTGATTTTTATGGATTGCCGCATGCCAGGCATGAGCGGTCTTGAAGCGACCGAGATGATTCGGACCCGCTATGGAGAGCGCGCCGGCCCACGCATCATTGCGATGACGGCCAACGAAGGCCAAGCCGATCGCGACGCCTGCTTTGCGGCGGGCATGCATGACTTTCTGTCCAAACCCCTCCTGATGAGTGAGCTTGAACGGGTGGTGGAGAAATGGGGTAGCCCGGGTTTGCGGCAGGCCGTAGTGACGCTGCCCATGACCGAGAGCGCAAATACTTTTTACGCCAAGATCGATGAATTCCTCGGCATCATGAGCGCCGATGACCTCCGGCAGATCGTGCGACGCTACAGGACGGATGGCGCCAAGCGGGTACGGGCGCTCGAGACTCTGTTGGCGGGTGGCGAAATCACCGGGATGGCAGCCGACACCCATGCTCTCAAAGGATCGTCATCCAATCTCGGATTCTCTGCCATCGTTGAACTGTGCGTTCGGCTTGAAGCGCAAATTCGGACCCTCGACCAGGCGGGCGTGGTCTCCACGCTCGGCGAATTGTCGGGCGCGTTTGAAACGCAATGTCAGCGTATGCTTGACGCAGTAGAGGCGGCGACCTCCTCCTGATCCGCATTCTCCGGGCGTCCCTTGGCAGCTCGCAGTCGCCAGCCTTTGGAGTGCAGCATGTCCGCGAGATTGGTCCAGTTAAAACTTATCGTCGCCTGCATGTTTTGGGCGATGACGCCGGTCTTTGGGCGGCTGCTGGCCCACTATCACGCGCCCTACGCGGTGGCGGCTGGGCGGTTCCTGTTTGCGACGCTGGGCCTGGCGCTCATTATTGCCGCGCAGAAGCCGGCGGCCCGGCGTATCGCCTGGCGCGACGTGCCGCAATTTTTTCTGCTCGGTCTCACCGGTGTTTGCCTGCACAACGTGTTGGTGCTGATGGGGGTTGAGTACACACAGGCCAATCGTGCGAATGTGATCTTCGCCAGTATCTCGCTGATGGTCGCGTTGCTCGATCTGGTCCTGTTGCGCCGTCTACCTTCCGCGCGCGGCATGATTGGTTTGCTGATCGGCATTCTGGGCACGGTCGTGGTGGTAACGGATGGCCGATTCTCCGCGCTGGGAAGCAATGGCATTGGGCGGGGTGAATGGCTGGTGCTCGCCAGTGCCGCCAGTTGGGCCTTGTACTCAGTTTGGGGACGGCGGGTGTTGGCAATTTATTCGCCGCTGACCGTCGTGTTCTACGCCTCGCTGTGCGGCACGCTCTTGCTTTTGCCGTTTGTGGCGATTGACAGAGCGGCCTTGCCAAGCCTCATGGGCGACGGCAAGGCATGGTTGATGATGGCCTTTCTGGGTTGCCTGAACTCGGCGCTGGGTTTCCTCTGGTACTACCAGGCCGTGGTTGCCATCGGCGCCATGGCCAGTAGCGCCTACATCAATCTGGTGCCCGTCTTTGGCATCGCGTTCGCCGCCCTGTTGCTGGGAGAACAGACCTCCCTGGCGCTGTTTGCAGGCGGTGCGCTGGTCATCGCCGGACTTTTCCTGCTGGAACGCGCGGGTTCTCGCTAGCCTAATCTTCCACGCGCGGGGCGCGTTTTGCGACAAATGCCACGGGCTTCGGGCCAGTGGGCGCACAGCCTTCCTCGCAGCACTGTCCCGGCTCGGCGCTCTGCGCCGGCGCGTCGGCGAGCACGCCGCGCGCCATCAATCGACTTACCAATTCCTTGCGTTCGTAAATGGGATAGCGCCGGTAGATCTCGCGCTTCATGGCTTCCGGCGAGCCGCCACCGTGCAGGCTGATCACCGACATCCAGCCGGCGGCGTCGGAGGCCGTGAGGTCTTCGATAAAACGGGACACTTCGGCGCGCTGCGCCCAGGGGAAGCCGGCGCGGCCGCCGAGTACGGCGGCGAGGTCGGCGCGAGTTTCGGGGTTGTGGTCTTCGTCCGGACCAGGGAGCGTCACGATGAGGCCGCCTGAAACTTGATGCGCCAGTCGGTGCATATCGTAAATCTGGGTCGCCAACAGCAGCTTGCCGATGTTGGCGTAGATCGCCTCGGGCTCGAAATTGCCGGCCGGGTCTTGTACGCCGTAGACCGAGGCCGCCACGCCGCAGGCATAGATGGCCTCGACCAATTTGATGAGTTCCACCATGGCGTCGCGCAGATGGCCGTGACGATTACAGTCGAGCCCATTGCCTTCGAGCATCAGGGCGCCTGCGCCGATTAGCAGGTCACCAAAACCCGCTCGCGCGGCGATGCAGGTATGGCGGTGATGCGTGGCGTAACTCTTGGTCAGAAACTCCGAATACGCATACTCGCCGTCCAGAAATACCCTGGCGTGCGGCACGAACACGCGGTCGAACAAACACACGCCGGTGGTCTGGCCGTACTGGCTGCTAAAACTGGCTTTGGCCTCGCCCGGGCGACCGGCCGGACGGGCGATGATGGTCAGGCCTGGGGCGTCGATCGGGACCGCGCAGGCCACGGCAAAATCGCCGTCTTCGGCGGTCATCGCACGGCCCGGCAACACCAGTAGTTCGTGGACATAGGGCGCCGAGGTCACGATGGCCTTGGTACCGGAAATCACGATGCCATCCGCCCGCCGTTCCACGACGTGGAGATAGGTATCGGGATTAGCCTGTTCGTGCGGTCGCAGGCTGCGGTCGCCCTTGGCGTCGGTCATTGCAATGCCGACGGTCAGGTCGCCGGCTTGCACATGGTCCAGATATTCCAGCACGCGCGGGTGGTAGTCGCTGCCCTCTTCGGCATCCAGTCGGTAGCTGAGTTGATACAGGGCGTTCAGTCCGTCCATGGACAGATAGCGCATGGCGCAACCCGTCTCCTGACATACCAGTCGCACGTATTCGAGCTTGGTGAGCAGGTCTTCCCGGCTCTGGGTGATGTGCAGGAAGCGGTTGATCTCGCGGCCGCTCCGATGGTCAACGGCGCGCGCAATACGCTGATGCTGGGCATCGAGCGCGTACTCATAGGTGATGCCCAGCGCGTTGATGCCCGGCAGCAG